>JBHHWX010000136.1:0-12252 GCA_046756745.1 bacterium
TCCTTATTAGGCACGGAAGGAGATTGCTTCGGCAAAAAACGCCTCGCAATGACAGAGCGTTAGATATCACTTCCCGAAGGCGTCTCGCCGAGGATTTTTGGGAACAGAGTCGGGGGGTAAACTCGCTCGGCGGGGACGCCTTCGCGAAGAAAACAGTCTTTTCGGCCATATGTATTGAGACGCCGGGCTGCGCTAACGAATAGGACGACTTGTCACGTAAGAATGATCTGAGAAATGCCGCACTTCTTCCACATAAAACCTGTTTTTCTTTATGCCATTTTGTTCTGCGTTTTTTCGTGTGTTTCTCTAGAAACGCGGTCGGAAAAGCCTAAATTCCTTCCCGAAGGCGTCTCGCCGAGGGTTTCTCAGCATAGAGTCTGCTCGGCGAGGACGCCGTCGCGAAGGGAAACACACTTTCCGACCGCGTTTCTAGTGAATGGCTCAGAAAACAGATCGCGCGCGCAACGCACTCCGTATTTACTCGTTCTGGGCGTGGCCCAGGATGGCGGCGTTCCGCAGACGGGCACCAAACAGCATGCCGGCTGGGATGACCCGGAGTTCAAGCGCAGCGTGGTCTGTCTCGCCCTGGTCGATCCCCAAACGTCGCAGCGCTGGATGTTCGAGGCCACACCCGACCTTCGGGAACAGTTGCACCGGTTGGATGAAGCCGCGCCTCACAACGCGAAGCCGGGGTTAAGCGGCATTTTCCTCACTCATGCCCACATGGGGCATTATACCGGTCTGATGTACCTGGGACACGAATCTCTGGGGGCTGAAGGAGTTCCGGTTTACGCCATGCCGCGTATGCGAGAATATTTAAGGTCAAACGGTCCCTGGAATCAGCTTGTACGCTACAACAACATCGCCCTGCAATCTCTCGAAAACAACCGGCCCGTGCAGTTGAACGACCGTCTGCAAGTGACGCCGTTTCTGGTTCCGCATCGCCAAGAGTATTCGGAAGTCGTCGGCTACCAGATTGCGGGTCCAGACCGTTCTGTGCTGTTTATTCCGGATATCGACAGTTGGGAGGAGTGGGACGCGCAAGGCGTCCGCATCGAGGATGAAATTAGAAAAGTAGACATCGCTTATGTCGACGCCAGCTTTTACGCGGATGGCGAGATTCCCGGACGGGATATGTCCGGCTTTCCACACCCGTTTATTACTCACAGTATGAGACGATTTGCCGGGTTGCCGCCGGCAGAGCGGGCAAAAGTGCGGTTCATTCATCTCAATCACACCAATCCTGCTTTGTGGCCGGACAGCGAAGCGCGAAAGAGCATCGAGAACAACGGTTTTCGCGTAGCAGAGGAAATGGAGCGGGTGGAGTTGTAAAGCTCAGCTAGAGACATCAGGCGGCTGCAATCTGGTCGACAAACCGACAACATTGTGTTTATTAAGCCAAGTTTTTTCAACAAAACACCGAGAAGTTTAGCCGAAAAGTCCAACTCACTTGCCCGAAAGCGTCCCTGTCGAGGGCTTTCGAGCACAAATTTAGGTGAGAAGCCGCTCGGCGAGGACGCCTTCGCTAAGAAAACAGTCTTTTTTTTAGGCCTCTAAAAACGCGCTGACAAACATTTTAGAAAAGGTGAGATAGTTTTTCAACAGTTGCGCTTTTCATCCGTTGGGTTTTTCAATCCGTTGGACATCACCTCCAAGACAACGGATAGCGTGAACGCGGTTCTACGAGCTAAGCCTTTGCAATGTTCCTTCAAACACGTGAAACGCATCCTGTCCGAAGAGACAAAAAATCACCCTTTCCAATCCCGATTCGCCTTGCAAATAATCGATCACAGTTGAAAGCATGATCTCCGTGCATCTTTCAATAGGAAAACCAAATATGCCTGTACTGATGGCGGGAAAACCGATGCTTTTGAGGTTGTTTTCATCGGCGACTTTCAGGCTGTTCGAAGTGGCGTTTTTCAATTTCTCATCTTCATCGCCTTCGCCCATGCGCGGCCCGACAGCGTGGATGACGTGCTTTGCTTTCAAATCTCCTCCGGTGGTTATCACGGCGCCTCCAACCGGGCAACCTCCGATCCGGTTGCACTCCTGCTGAATCGCCGGACCTCCTTTCGTTCGAATCGCGCCGGCGACGCCCGCACCCAGAATCAACCTCGAGTTTGCGGCGTTCACGATGGCGTCGGTTTCTAATTCCGTAATGTCCCCCTCAACCAGCTCTACGATTTTGTTGTTGATCTCGATCTGCATTTTAAAATTCCTCGGTCTGGAAAAAATAATTTGATATACTCTTTAGTGTCTGACCGAAAAGTCCTGAAATCTGGAGAAATCATGGTTCGACTCCGCTCACCATGAAGAAATTTAGCTTCACCCTGAGCGGAGTCGAAGGGTGTTGGTTGAGCAATATCGACTTTTCGTTCAGACACTATTTAGTGATTGACGGAAAACTCATCTAACGCGCTTTCATTGCGAGTCCGGCAAACGCTGGACGAAGCAATCTCCTGCTGTACGCCTAAGACGGAGATTGCTTCGCTGAGAAACGCTCGCAATGACAGCAAAAAACTACGTTTTCAGTCCATCACAATTGAATTTAAACACATCCGGATTAAAAGTCAAACCCTGGGGCTGAGTTTAAGCCATGAAAACTTTTTGCGTGACTCTCCGTAACTTGTTTGGGTGCCTACCGAGATTGAAAATCAAAACAAGGAGTCGAATGTTATGCGAATTCGTAAAAGCACATTGCTTATTCTCACCTGTACGCTTCTCATGGTTTTTTCTGCGTTTATTCTGGCACAGGACAAAAATATTCTTTTCCCCATCGAGGAATTGGAGACCAGGCTCTCACACGACCCGTTCGAAGTCGTCGGATTGACCGGTATCCGGTTTGATAATGATTTTACAAAACGCGCCACGCTGTTGTTCGAGGACGGCACGAAATTTCAAGTGAAATGGAAACAGGCAGTCAGAGGCGGGGACGCCCCGAATAATTCGCCGCGCTACGAGATTGCGGCCTACCAATTTCAAAAATTGTTTTTAGACCCGGCGAATTACGTGGTGCCGCCAACCATCGGACGCAGTATGCAGGTCGAGAAATACCGCGAGCTGGAACCGGATGCGAAGCCGACCTTCAAGAACACAGAAGCTGTCTTTATTGCGATGCAATACTGGCTCAAAGACATCACCTCTATCGGCGTCTACGACAAAAAGCGCGTTGCAACTAATCCCTCCTATGCCAAACATGTTGGCAATTTAAACATCTTCACCTATCTTATCAAACACATGGATTCCAACCAAGGCAATTTCCTGATCTCTATCTACGGCGCCAACATGAGGCTTTTCGCGGTTGATAACAGTTTGGCGTTTGGCACGCAAAAGAGCAACCGCGGCACGGATTGGAAAAAATTGCGTGTGAAACAATTGCCAAAAGAAACTATCGATCGTCTTCGATCTCTAACCGCACAGGACATTCAGACAACTCTCGGCGTGGCGGCGCAATACGAAATCAGAGACGGGCTGCTTTATCCGGTGGAGCCGACTGAAAATCTCAGTAAAAGTCGCGGTGTTCGTCGTGTTGGAAATATCGTCCAGTTTGGGCTGACAGAAAGGGAGATTAAAGGGGTCATCAAGAGATGGCAGAACCTGTTAAAGCGGGTTGATTCCAGAAAAATTCAGACTTTTGCAGACAGGTAAAGGTCTCAGTTGGGATTGCCCCAAAAGTCCCATCCTGTCTGTCATTCAAGTGAAGAGAGAGAAATCTGTTAAAAAGCATTGGAGTGCAAAACTTTCGTTTTGCACTGTTTCAATGAGGAGGAGACGGGTACCTTCAAAAACAGAAGGTCACCGTCGGGTTGGATGAGCGTTGTAGGAGTCGAAAGACGATTGAGACAGGGCCCTCTGGTTTTGGCAAACGGGACGTTTGCCCTACTTCGTCGATGAGCGTCGTAGGAGTCGAAGACCATTCAGTCCCGACGACTCTGATTTTGACTTTTACACTCTACCCTTTACCCTTTTTTCATGATTAGAATTGATGGGCGTCGAAATATGATGAGACGGTTCGAGGGCTTGAGCCGGATGGCCTACTGCTTTAGCCTGTGCTCAACAGCACGGAGATCCAAAATTCAGACTGATTTTGGAATCCGCCGTAACAACCCCAGGGGAGAGCAGGTCAAGAAACCTGCCCGACTCTTGTTTGGGCTTGCCGAAAGGATTACCTGCGGCATGACCAGATTCCGTTGTATTTCTGTGGCCAATGCATAGAACATCCGCAAGAAATCCTCTCCAAGTTCGCGTGACTTCTCTTCATACCCATAAAAAATAAATACAGCCAATTGGCAGGGAAATCTCACCGAAAACCTCGAAACAAGCGCCCCGCACTATAAAAATTCTTGAAAATGAACTTGATTTATGTTAGCTTCTTGTATTCTGCTTTGTTGCATAAACCATAGTGGAGGCGTTGGGTTTTTTTAGGAGTGTGATAGATTCTTGTTAGGGCGAACCACTGTGCCGCGACAATCTTCAGGCAGAATTATTTGATTATAGGAGTGCAAAACTTTAGTTTTGCACTGTTTCAATGAAAGCCGCAACGCTAAAGCGTTGCACTCCAATACCAAAGGCTGAATCGTTACAATAGGTTTTTAAACGCAAAGGACGCAGAGAACTCAGCGTTCTCTGCGTTAAATCTTTTAATTCATACTTCAGGTTAGTAACCCCCAAGCAGGTGAATTTTTATTTTGAACGATCTGATTTTTCGCCCCAAGAAAAGTCTTGGGCAAAATTTTTTGATGGACGAAAATGTTGCGCGTAAGATCATACGCATGTTCTCTCCACACAGCGAGGACGTTATTTTAGAAGTCGGAGCCGGTTTTGGGGCTTTGACGAAGTATCTGATTCATGAGGTCAAAGAAGTGATCGCGGTTGAAATTGACCGTCACCTATGCCAAAAACTGAATGCTGACTTCAGCGCCCAAAATCATTTTAAACTGATCCAGGGCGATGTTCTCAAGCTCAATCTGGCCGACTTTCTGAGTAAATCGAATCGTTCTCGAGTTTTAGGGAACATCCCATACCACATTACCAGCCCGCTTATCTTTAAAGTTTTTGCAGCCCGGCGGGATGTTCTGGATATGACGTTGATGATTCAAAAAGAGGTGGCGCAGAGAATCGTTGCGAGAACCCACAGTAAAAACTACGGGATCCTGTCGGTCTATAGCCAACTTTATTCAAAACCGCGCATTTTGTTTCATGTTTCGAGAAACGTGTTTAAACCGCGACCCGAAGTCGACTCTTCTGTGGTGCAGTGGGATTTTTCACAAGCATCCGCGCTTCCTATTGTCAACCAGGCTTTGTTAGACAGTCTTATTCACGCTGTTTTTCAACATCGCCGCAAGATGCTCAGAAAATCGCTACAAAAACTTCCGCAATTTTCTGCAAAGCGTTTATATTTAAATCTCGACTTGGAAAGACGACCCGAGGAATTGAGCCCGTTAGAATTTGTCGATTTGAGCAATCAATTAAGCTAAAATATGGATGAAGCTGATTTAAAAACCATTATCGATGACATAGAATACCTGGCGTCGGAAAGAAACAACGGGATGATTCTGAATATCCTCATCGGCAATCACCCGGCAGATATCGCCGACATCATCCGCCGCTTGACAGACGAGAACGGCAAATATGTGTTCGAGCTCTTGGATGCCGACACGGCGTCGGATGTGCTGGTGGAGTTTGACGACGTTTCGCGGGACAGACTGGTTTCGGATTTGCAGCACGACCGTCTTTCGGAGATCGTCGATGAAATGGATTCCGACGACGCAACAGATATTGTCGCCGAGCTCCCTGAACACGTTGCCGAGAAAGTTCTCGATGCTATTGATGAAGAAGATTCTGCCGAAGTTAAAGAACTTTTGCAGCACGATGAGGATAGCGCCGGCGGAATTATGGCGCTGGAGTTTGTCTCTGTGACCGAGAACACGACCGTGGATCAGGCGATCAAGGAAATCCGGGCAAAAGCCGAGGAAGTCAGTGAGGTTTACAATGTTTGGGTTGTCGATGATACCGGCGTCTTGGTAGGGGTTTTGTCGTTGAAAAGGCTCATCCTTGCAAAGTCCAGGCAGATTGTTAAAAACCTCATGGCGAAAGACGTAGTCAGCGTGCCGACGGACATGGATCAGGAGTATGTGGCCAATATTTTCCGGCGATATGATTTGATTTCGCTGCCGGTTGTGAATGAATCCGGACATCTCGTCGGCCGTATCACAATCGATGACGTTGTCGATGTTATGGAAGAGGAAGCCTTCGAAGATATTCAGAAAATGGCCGGTCTTTCGCAGGAAGAGGAAATACGGGAGACTTCGGTATTTAAAATTTCTTTTGGCCGGCTGCGCTGGCTGCTTGTTGCATTTGTGGGGCAATTGGTTGCAGCTTTGGTTCTCAAGCAGTTTGAGCTGTCCTTTGCAGATCGCGCGATTTTAATCTTTTTTATTCCTCTGATGATGGCCATGGGGGGTAATGCCGGAATTCAGGCAGCCACTATCATTGTCCGCGGTTTGGCGCTCGGCGAGCTGAGCCCTGCAGATATTTCAAAACGAGTCGGCAAAGAAGCTCAAGTCTCTCTGTTTAACGGCGCGGTTTGCGGAGTCTTTCTTTTTGCAATCATTTCAGTATTTGATGAACCGATGTTTGGACTGGTTCTGGCGCTGGCGATGCAAATCGTGATATTTAATGCAGCCGTCTTTGGGGCAGGTATCCCACTTGTCCTTAGCCGTATCGGCGTCGATCCCGCCATTGCCACCGGTCCCTTGATCACAACATTTAATGACATCTTCGGTTTGTTTATTTATCTCGGGTTGGTCTCGTTAGCGCTGCAACATGTTTTATAAAAGCCGTCCATAATACATTTTGGTATCGTACTCGATTTCGACATGCCCGGAGGTTTGAAACTTATCGAATAGGTTTCTTAATTCTTCAAGCATCGGCTCATAAGCCGGATGTCCTTGTCCTGGCGCGTACGATGATGAAAGCACCCGGCCTTTCAAACCGGCAAAATCGAGTACTTGCCGATTGCCGAACTGCTTCAGTAAATAGCCGGAATGACCAAAAAACGCCTCTAAATTTTCATCGACGATATTTTTGTGATCGATTATTTTGTAATCCGTGCCGAATTTTACCAGAAGGCGCTCATAAGCTCTTAAGAACGGCGTCGAATGCGTACGGCGGTCATTCCACAGCAGCACAACCCAGCCCTCCGGTTTTAAGATCCGCAAAAACTCACTTCGAGTCTTTGTATTTTCAAACCAGTGGAAGGCCTGGGCAGCGATAATGAAATCCACCGATTTGCTGTCCAGCGTGGTTTTTTCTGCAGTGCCATCCACGCTCTGAAATGCCGGATAATGGGCTAAAAGTTTCTCTGCCGCCGACCGCATCGCTTCATTCGGCTCAATACCAAAAACCCCGGGGCCGCTTTTTAGAAAAATCTCCGCTGAGAGTCCGGTGCCCGAACCCACATCAGCAATAATCGAGGACGCCGAAAGTCCGCAGTCTTGTTTCAGACAATGGACGACTTCCTCAGAATAACCCGGCCGGTATTTGACGTAGTGTTCAACTCGATCAGAAAAGCGAGTCGTTGGATTTAATAACGATTTCGAGGCCATCAATCTTGACTTGTTAAAATAGGTTGCCTACTTAGTGTCTGAACGAAAACTCTTTAAAATGCTCAAGCACCCGTCCCCGGGTGCGTTTGACGCTTTGTAAAAACAATTGATTATGACGCCCCGAGGACGGGGCTTAGAGCTTATTTCTGAGTTTTCGTTCAGACACGACTTAAGCCGGATGAGCCCCGCAAAAAATCGCGGGATTTAACAACCGGAACCAAAAAAGAAAATAAATGAACCCACGGAGGAAAATGAGATCGTTGTTTGTTAACGAACTTGCATGTTTACACGTTAACACCGTCTTTTTTCCAAAACAACGATATACTCAAACCGCATGGTTGAATTCTTTTGTCCCGCAATGTTCGACGGCGAGTTTTCGCTCGGCATCCTTTTATTTAAAATCGCACGAACGGCTGTTTTTTTATGCCAGCAGCCGGCGTGTGCGAAAAAATCCGCGGATATTTTGTCAGTCGGGAGCTGCTCGCCCTTGACCGTTCGGTTCCCTACGACAAAACAAATATGCCCGGATGGTTTGACTTTTTCAGCAATTGTTTTGACCGCGTCAAAAAGATCATCATAAAAGGCGAACACTTCACGCGCGCGCTTTTCATCTTTTCTGGCAATCTTCTCCAGATATTCATAGAGAATAGGAGACGGCAGAGTCGACGTTATCTCCTTCGCCTTGCCCCCAAGCGAGGTTCTATCGACGGTTTCCTCGAGTCCGAGCCAGCGTAAAGAAAGCCTGGAAAACTGACCGTATGCCACTGTGGTTTTGGAATCCCCGTACGGTGGAGATGTGACCACTAAGTCGATAGTCTGATCCGGAATTATGCCGGAATCCAAGATGTTGTGGTTATACAAACTCAGAGAGCTTTCGAAAACCGGTTGCTTTCGATAGAATTCTGAAAGAAGCCCGATATTCTTCAAGGCAACTTCTCTGAAGGTACCGCTTACGTTTGCAGCGGGTTGCGGTTTTTTTTCCCGAACTAACTTGAATTCGTTGTACGAGGTTTTTGAAACCCGTCTGACCACTTCAGAGAACACGACCTTAAAGAAATCTCGCATTTTTTCATCGGCCACTGCGAAAAGCGCTTGTCGCAATTGTGATAAGCTGGCGATAATTATTTCGTCGAACCAGAAGTCGATGTTGTGAAAGGTTACGGCCTCGGGCGCTGTACGGCGAGTGTTTCTTTCTATCTCGTCCAACGTTTCGAGCACAAGTCGCTGGGGCAGAGGGGTTGTCCGAACCTTTGTGATGAGAACGGCTAAAGGGTTGATGTCAAAGCCGATGAACGTGCGGTTGTTGATTGCGGATTCGACCGCCGTCACACCCGAGCCCAGAAAGGGATCGAGAATAGTATCCCCTTCGGTCGAGAAACTATTTATCAGCTCACGTACCAATAAAAAATGAAACATCGCGGGATAAGGATGGATACCATAAACGTCAGTGGAGGCCATGGCGCCTTTGAAGTCCCAATTTTCCTGCCTCACTCGATTAAACGGGAGAGAGCCTTCTATCAGTGGACGTTTGTACTTTTGCGCTTCTAATTCAAATAGCTCTTTTTGCATCGATCTTAGCTGAGCGTTCAGAGATTCTATGATTGAGGTTTTTGATTAATCGTCGCCAATTTACGTAATCGCAGAGGCCTTGTCAAGGAATAAAGGTTTCAATTTGTCTATATAAAAAAAGCCACCCTGGGTTGCTTCCTGAGTGGCTTTTTGTTGAGAATAAACGTATCAAGTTTATTTACGGAGCCGAGAAACCGAATGCCTCATAATTGTAGGCCGTGTATTCGTTCCATTTTTCCGGGACTTCATCCTCAGGGAAAATAGCCTCAACCGGACATTCAGGTTCGCACGCGCCGCAGTCGATACATTCTTCCGGATGAATGAAGAGAGTATCGATCACTTTGCCATCGACTTCAAAAGCATCTTCGATCAATGGCGCCTTTCCGCTGGCCTCCTCGTTATCTTTATTGTTGAGATAGATGCAGTCGACCGGACAGACTTCGACACAAGCGGTATCCGTTGTGCCGACGCAAGGCTCGGCGATAATGTAGGTCATTTTCTCACCTCCTTTGCTAGGTTGTTGGGTTGATAATATTATAAAATGATGGTGAAATTTATTTCTTTATCATCTTAAAACACGTATTGGCGACTTCCTCGACAACATCATCGTAATTAACTGCAATCCGGCCGCTTTTGAGATAGAAAATTGTTTGCATGATTGTTCCCATCACCATGGCGCCTGCGAGCTTAACATCGGTTTTTCGGAACACACCTTGAGTTTGTCCCAATCGGAGAATTTTTGAAAGCATTTGTTTTGGTTTCATATTTTCTCTTGAAAGCTTCTTGAGCTCGGTTTGGTGTGCAGCTATGATAAAACTATACCGGCGTTGCTCCCGACGCGCGAATTCAAAAAAACCGGACACATAGGCTCGTAGCATGTCCTCAGGAGTTCCAGTATTCTTCAGATACCCCCTGAGAAATTTCCAGAAGAAGTCTAAATTTTGCTGATAGAGAATTTCGGCTAGATCTTCCTTGCTTTCGAAGTGGCGGTAAATGGTGCCTTCGGAGATCTGTGCGCGGAGAGCGATGTCGCGCGTGGTGGTCGCTTTGATGCCTTTTCTCATGAAAAGTGCAAGCGCCGCGTCGATGACTTCATCTTTTTTCGTGAGGGGACGTGCCATGATCATACTTAGCAGAATCATAGTAAGTGTTTACTTACTTACGCCAAGAATAACCATTTTGGTTTTAAGAGTCAAGTAATTTTTGGATTTGTTATAAAAAATTGATTTTATAATTTAAATTTACTAAACTTTAACGTTCTGGGTTTTGGGTAGTATCAGACTTTGCCGTGACACTTTCCGGGCTATCCGGTAGAGGCACCCTGCCGACCCTAAGGACTAAAATCAAAAATTTTAGTTCATCTCATGAACCAAAACCATACAATCCCGCCATTTCTTTTCTGTTGCCTTCTTTTTCTGACGGCACCGGGCTGGGGACAACTAGAAGACAAAATTGTTGTTTCCAAGGTCTTCACCTTTCACACCGGTGACGATAGCGTCTGGGCCCAGCCAGACTATGACGACAGCCACTGGCGCCGAGTCCGCAAGTTCCCACGCGACCGCTGGCAGGGCATCGGCTGGTTCCGTTTTGTGGTTGAAGTGGATTCCTCGCTGTGGAATGTGCCGTTAGGGTTATCCATGTTGTATGCCGGTGCAATTGAATTCTATGTCGATGGTGAGCGACTTCAGCAATTTGGCACGGTCGGTATGTCCGAAGAAACTGAAGCGGCCAACGTTACAATTGAGGCACATCCCAGTTTGCGGATTATTTTATTTCCAAAACCATTGGGCGGCACCGTAGAAGGAAAATCGAGACATGTCGTCGCGTTCCGGTATTCAAGCTTCTTGCTAAAATCTCATGTCTGGTCGGGCGCCGAACCTGGCTGGAATTTCCACATCGGCGACCTGGAGCAGATGCGTAGCCAGCGGGATAAATACCGCAGGCGGGTAACCATCCACCAGATGCTGCTGATGGGTATCTTCCTGGCCTTTGCCTTGCTCCACCTGCTGCTCTTTGCCTTTTATCCAAAGCAGCGCGATAATCTATATTTCGCTGGGTTAACCGCATCTGCCGCTTTAGCCGTTTATTTTTGGTTCCAATCGTATTTTGTACGCGATGCGACCCAAGTGCTTTGGGTTATCCGCCTGCAATTCATCGCATTCATACCCTACGTGTTATTCCTTATCCGATTCACCTATTCGCTCATCTACGCTCGCCGGCCCAGGACTTTCATTCTTTTCTGTCTACTCGGTTCAGCCCTTGCCGTGTGGTGTTGGCTGCGACCTATCCTGGCCGTTCCGTATGTTTGGGTATTCTGTATTGCGGCCAACGTGGAGGTCGTGCGAACTCTCACCGTGGCCTGGTTCAGAAAGCGAGAACTGTACATTGAAGGAGGTTGGATTATCTTGCTCGGCACGATTCCCCTGCTGGTGACAGGGATTTACTCGCTCTTGGGCGCATTGGAAATCGTACCGGAACCGTGGGATTTTTACGACTTCCCGACGTCCTTCTACGCCGTGCTCGTTCTCATCATTTCCATGTCCGTATTTCTGGCGCGTAATTTTGCCCAGACGAGCAAGGTTCTCGAAGCAAAGCTTGTGCAGGTCCAAGAACTCTCAGAAAAGACCCTGCAGCAAAAAATAGAACAGGCGCGCCTCAAACAGGAGTTGGAGTTAGAGCATATCCAAGCCGAAAAGCTGCAGGAAATCGACCGCATGAAGTCGCGCTTCTTTGCCAACATCTCCCATGAGTTTCGCACGCCGCTCACGCTCATTCTCGGGCCGCTGGAAAAATTACTTTCCGAAAAATTTCAGGAGCCTGTGAAAAAGCAATTTCGAGTGATGCTGCGCAATGGTCGTCGCCTGCTTCGTCTCATCAACCAACTGCTCGATCTCTCCAAACTGGAAGCCGGCAGCATGGCCCTTAAGGCGCGGCCGGAAAATATCATCTCGCTGCTTAAAGGCATCGTACTCTCGTTCTCGTCGTTGGCAGAGCGGAAGAAAATTAACCTGAAATTTGAAGCAGCCGAAGACCAGATCATCGTTTATGTGGATCGTGACAAGTTGGAAAAGATCGT
>JBHHWX010000137.1:0-12216 GCA_046756745.1 bacterium
CTTTAAAGCGATCCGGATAACGGATGATGGCCATGAGGGAATTGTAGCCGCCGTGACTCGCGCCAATGACGCCTATCTGTTTTTTGATGACAGGTGGCAGAGTTTCAAGAAAATCAACAGCCGCAACCAGGTCATCGATTTCTTTTCCCCCGTAGTCAGCTTTGTGGTAGAAAGCTTCCGAATATCCGCTGCTGCCCCGGTAATCCGGGGCAAAAATGACATACCCGGATTGCACCCACTCGATGATCCGAGGTAGCGAACGGGATGACAGGGTGCCATGCTGGCCACCGTGAACCCACAGAATGGCCGGATATTTTCCTGCTTTCAGAGGTTCGAACAAATACGCAGGGATGCTTAAATTATCCGTGCTTTGGTATGAGACTTTTGAGAATTTCACCTGCTCGCGGCAAAGCAGCTCCATACGCAGGTCGTCCACTTCCTTACGCAGGCGTGCGTTATCGAAACGGGTTTTCTCCTGCAACCGGTGGATTTCCTGCTCTAACGCTGTGATACGATCCGGCTCCTGGTGCTCCGTTTCGATTTGCGCGATCTGGCCGGTTCCCTCCGAAGTCGATTGTCCATCTGAAGTACAGGTCATGAAGCCAGTCAAAGCACCGAAAAAGATGCTCAGTGGGATAAAAAATCGCATATAACCTCACAATTTTTGCAGTGCTGAATATACTTTATACCTAACCCGGACAAGCCGGAAATCCCAAATATCAAACTGAGACACTAACTAACCCGTTCAAGGGCTATTTTTTGTCATAGTCGCTGGCTTTCTGTGGGCGCGCTTTTTCTTATCAGCAGCTTTAAAACAACTTTAATGGTCTTCAAGTTTTCGACCGGTACTCGGAAAACCGAATCAAACCCTGAAGGCGAAAGTGGAACCCTCCGTACACATTCAATCTTCCGGATGTGTCGATATAAACACCGGCGGCGGCATCCAGGTTGCACTGTTCATGCTTGCAGATAAATTTCTTGTTGGCGACTTTTGAGATCACCGGCTCAGAGAGTTCGGGATTTTGTTGAAACAACGAATCCGGAAAGGAAAGCTCATATAAATCGCCAAAGTCATCGCCAGGCACAACAGGAGCGGCGTCAGAGGTGTTGTGAGTGCCCAATAAAAACAGCTTGCCGTCCTGTTGATTGATAAAGTTAATGTTCTGAAAGTTGCTAAAATTGGGGTTGTGATCGCTGGCAGCACTCACGTCGGATGCCAGCCAACGCCAAGGATCTTTGCGAAAACCGTCAAAAAAATTCGTGCTTTCCGACAAGTAAAATTCAAGACGTCTGGGGTGCTGGTCGCTGTCGCTCCAAACAGCAGCCAAATAGTACCCGTTCAACAGCTTCGTGAGCGCCACAGCGCCGGCTTTGCCATCCGGGCGGTCGATTCTTTTGCTGAAAAGCTGAGGGTTTTCCGGATCTTGCAGGTAGAAGAAGACGATTTTTGAGCTGTTTGTTGTGGAGCTTTCAATCGGGACCGCGAGAATGTCCCCCAGCACACTGATGCCGCCGGCATGCCATAAATAGGGATCGATTCCGATGACTTTGGACAAAGCGTCGTCAGCCGGAGGTTTTTTTGATTCCAGTAAATTCGATCCCCAAACAGCGGAGTTTTGCCGCGAGGCCATTTTGAAAATAAATAGGTGGGACATTTTTTCGTTGACGTCTCCGCCCGATATGACAACATAAGGTCCGGAGCGCAATCTCTGAATCCCTTGAAAATGGTTTTGATAACCGCCTTTGTTTAAAGGATCGCCGGTATAGCGCAGGCCGGGTATTTTTCCGGCATCCCAAGCTGCAAGGTGGCTGCCTTTGGTTTCGATGTTGGCGAAAGCCGCTTTTACGTCTGCAACCGGCGGATTCTCATCGTTGAGGTGGGCATCGGTTAAAGGCTCCGGGACTAACCGGGTTTCATCATAGTGATAGATAACTTTTTCTGTTGACATTTTTTTTAGCCTGGATTGTTTCTTTCCGTTAAGAGACAACATCTTTGACAGCTTGAATCACAGCGTCGTATATTGTTATTAATTAATTAGTACTACAGCGCAAGATTGTCATTCCTTCGTAACTTTATGACTTTGTGTTGAAATATTCTTTACATGTGAACTTTAGTGCAATATCTATTGATCTTGCGCTGTCGTGACAGTAGTAGATATTGTTAAAGTGTTCACTCTTATTTTTCTTTTTTGGTCTTGGGAGCGGGTGGGGATTTCGGACGAACCGGCGTGTTACTGATTTTCGGTCCCTGACTTTTTTTTATTCCTTCTGTAAGTCTTTTAGATTTTTTCATCATTTTTCTCCTCTATTTTCTCGACAGGTGGCATTTCTATGATAATTTCCTCAATAGGCAAACTTAGGGGTCTTCACTCTCCGATGCAAGTTAAAATTAATCCGCGTCGATAATTTTAATTTGGCACCTCACGTGTTTTTTAAGCGCGTTGACCATAGAGCCAAAGATGAATCGTGACAGTCCCGAGCGTTTTCTTCTCGTGATCAC
This sequence comes from bacterium, assembly GCA_046756745.1. Taxonomy (GTDB): domain Bacteria; phylum Zhuqueibacterota; class Zhuqueibacteria; order Oceanimicrobiales; family Oceanimicrobiaceae; genus JBHHWX01. The sequence goes on from JBHHWX010000137.1 coordinate 2,501, forward strand.
GATCATATCCGGATCTTCAAGACGGGCGAGATGGAGGGTTTCTTTCAGAATGGAGCCGCTTTTGATAATGGAGCGCACCGGGACGTCCGATTCTTTTGCGCTTTTCTCAATTTCCGTGATTTTTGTTTCCGCCTGCAATTTGTATTCTTTTAATAATGACATATAAAATTGTTCGGAAGGTTTGCCTCCGATCCACCCCTCGTCAGCTAATTTGTGCGCAATATTATCGGCATATCCCACGTCGACCACAAAGAAAACCAGAAGCTGAGCTTGTTGTTTTTTCGCCAGATTAATCGCTGTGACGATTGATTTGGGAGAACTTCTTAGAAACGAGATGATGAGTAGAATTTTTTTCATGGCGATCACTTTAAATTTTGAAGCCGATTACCGGCCAATAAAAAAAGATGGAAGCGGCAAAGAGTAAAAAGGCGCATATTTTCATGATAAATCCGCCGATCAGCGTGTCTCTTAATCCGACGAATCCCGAGGAAAAGGCGATGGCAGTTGCGGGCGTTCCCATGGGGAGCTGAAAGGCCAGACCGGATGGAATGGTCAACGCCAGGGTGACAATTTGAGGATCGACATGAAAATCCTTAGCCAAGCCGAGCGCCAGAGGCAGCATCAGCGCCACAGCCGCAGTATTGCTGATGGCTTCGGTTAAAAATAACGCGATGAGGCATAAACTCAACAACAAAGCCCAGGGCGATTGTACCATCACACCCAGGGTTTTTTCTGCAATCCAATGAGCGGCCCCGGTCATTTCCATAGAAAATCCCAAACAAATAGCCCCGCCATACATCAGGAAGATTCCCCAATTGACGTCCTCTTCGACTTCTTTCCAATCGAGTAACCGGAAAGCAAAAGCGATGACGACAGAGGCGATAGCAATGTTCGCCAGACCGATTTTTTCACCGAAGAAAATCCAAGTGAATATGGTGGCGACCATGAGCGCGCCGATTGCCTGCTCTTTGCGTGTCATGCGTCCCATGCGCAGGGCTTTTTTCCGGAGCGCTTTTTGTGCCACCTCGACATCTTGAATTTCTGACGGGAAAAAAGTGGTCAACACAAAATAAGCGGCGCCGAGCATGATGAGGACAGTTGGCAGCGCAGCTAAAGTCCAGCTAACGAAGTTAATCGTGGTGCCGGTATTTTGCTGCAAGATTCCAATGGCGAGCGGCGCGCGCGCTCCTCCTAAAAACGTGGCAATGCCGCCGATGATACACCCCCAGGTCATGGATAAGATCAAGCCCTTGCCATAGCGGCTCGAGCCGGGCGCCAGCCGCAGCGCGTCGATGACCTCCAAAACAATGGGGAACATCATCGCGGCGACAGCATGCTCGGACATCCAAAAGGATAAGAACGCAGACAAAAGCAGGAAACTCAGCAACAAATGCCGCGGCGACTTGCCAAAACTGCGCAGGGTCAGAAGCGCTAACCGGGCACTCAGACCACAGCGCATGATCCCCGACGCTAAAATAAAGGCGCCCAAAATGAAGAAGATGGCCTCGTTTCCAAACAATGCGTATGATTGGTGTGTGGAAAGAACGCCTGTAAGTGGAAACAAAATCACCACTAGCAGGCTGGTGATCATGAGCGGCAGGGCATTGGTTACCCACAGGAGGATCGAGACGGCGAAGATGGCCAGGGCTTTTTGACCCTCTGGCGTCAACCCCTCCGGCGTCGGCAAATTGACGATGATCAAAAAGACCGCAAGCGAGAGGATAATCGCACCCGGTTTGAATCCTTTCCGGAGAGCGATACGGAAGGCAGAGTCATCCTGGAACGACGTGTTCATCGGCATGGTTACGACCACTCGATAAATTGTTTGCGCACAGCCGGCTGACAGCGCGGGCAGAAAAAAGTATCAAAGCCCAAAACTCCGGCGCGTCGAATGGTCGAACCGCAGCGCGGACACGGTTGATCTTTCCGGTTACGTACCTTCATGTGATCGCGAACTTTGATTTCGATAGGCTGCTGCGCTTTTTCCACCTGTTTCACTCCCCAACGCATCACTCCTTTAATGCTCTCATACAATCTTTCGACATCTCCTGGGGATAATTGATAACAAAATGTTTTTGGGTGGAGATGTGCCTTGAACAGGATTTCGTCTGCATACGCGTTCCCGATAGCGCTGAGCACCGTTTGGTCCATCACAAACACGCGCACTTGTTTGCGTTGTTTCACGATCAACTCCTGAAATCGTGTGAGCGTGAATTCGTCGCTCAAGATATCCACGCCTTGTTGCACATATCTGGGGATAGGGGCATAGTCGCCTTGTTTGATCAAATAAACTTTTCCCATCTTTTTGTCATCCAAATAATGCAGGCATAAATCGTCATTGAGAATGAGCGAAAAACAGAGACCGCGGCCCGCCTTGCCCGATCCGGAAGTTAGTTTCAGCCGGCCCGCCAACATGGGATGGATCACCAGCTCCAAATCACGGTCGAGCTGAAAACCCAGAAACGGGCCTCGACGATAGATCGATTCAAACATCCGGTTGCACAGGCTTGTTTCAAACGGCCCCGTCACCAGAACTCTCAGCACAATGGGCTGTTTGACCATCACCTCCGTGATGCTCTTTCCGAGCAAGATGCTCTGCAGGCGTTTTTCGATATAGATCAAATCGGGAAGTTCAGGCATTGGAGAGATACCCAAAATACGGCTGTGGCATGGTCAAAAAGAAGTCGAGCTTCACAAGTCAATTGGCCCATATGAAAAGTGTCTTCCATTAGCATGCGTCTGGGTGGGAGACGTTCCAAAAAGGTTCTGACTACGGAAGATACAACAAAAAAGGGATTTGTGCAATCTTCTTCTGTACCGCAGCCTATTCAAGCAGATTTCTGAAATTCCTTATCAATCCGCTCTTTTAAAAATATTTTAATGAATGGTTTATTGAAAAAAACTTGTTCGCATTCCGCATCCGTTACTTGGTGTCGAAGCCAGCTTTTTTTGAATTCCCTTTATCCCATTGCGGGGTCAAGTTAAATCCCCACTTATTCGGGGTTAGAAGCGTTCGAGAATTTATGTAATTTGGGTCATTGTTGCAAGTTTTTCTTTTTTTTGTTTTGTGCGAGTTTTTTTCTAATGGATTCAGCCGTTGATGTCGGCTTTTGTGAGTTCGGCAAACAGAAGGTGGAATTTATAGAACAGCACCGAGTAGCATCTCCTGCAGGCGTGGTGTCCGAGTGCTTTAGCGAGATGGGTTTTGCCGGTTCCTGGCGGTCCGACAAGGATGAGGCCCTGGCCTCGACGGATGAAGTAGTCTGCAGAGCGGACGAACGGTTGTGTGGCCTCAGAGAGCAGGATGTTCTGGTCGTTTTCCTCTCTGAACATTTTTTCGATAATTGCCTGTGATAAGCGAGACGATCTCCTCTTTGTAAGGAGCAAAGGTCGTGCGAGCGGGTTGGGCATAGTCTCTGGTGGGCAGAAAAGAGGCAAAGAGTGTAACCAGCACATCCCGTTCTGGAAACGGTTGTGCTCTTGAGATTCCGGCTTGCTTAGCCTGGTGAATATAGTGCCGGACAGTCTTCCGGTCCAGACCTGAAGTGGTACTGAGCCGGGAGGTGTTGTAACCGGCATACCAGCGGGTCATGATCTCGTAAATATCCATTTCGGTTATCCGTTTAAAAGCCATAAGCGCTCCGTTTCGTTAATCAATAAATTATTCTTAGAAACAGAGCAAAATTGTAGCTTCAAAACCAACCGAAAAGTGGGGAATTAACTTGACCCAGGTGGGGAATTAACCTGGCCCTGAAGGTGGGGAATAAGCTTGACCCTAAACGACTAAAAGTGGGGAATAAGGTTGGCCCTCAACAGGGTCGTCTTTCCATTTGTGCCGACTACGAAATTGTGTTGCAGTAAGCCCAATTGTTGATTTAAAAGATTTACAAAAGACGTGTTCATTATCAAATTTACATTTTCGCGCGATGGTTTTTACTGGAAATTGGGTACGTGCTAAAAAATACGCTGCGAGATAATGTCGCATACAAGTGATGAATTTTTTCGGACAAATTCCGCACTCCTTTTTCAGGGTACGGGTCAGGCTCTCTCTGGAGATACCCAATTTGCGTGCAATCACTTCGACCTTCCGGTATTTCAAAAAATGGTCGTCTTTGCCATAGTATACCGACGGGACTTCGGGTACAACCGAAACGATTCTGCGAATTTCATATAAATCCGATGGATCGCGAAGGTTGCGACAAATCAGGAAGCAAAACAAGGAGTGCGTTTTTGTCAAGCGTTTAAGCTCCATCGGGGAACTGACATGTAAAATACCGAAATGGGTTTTTAAGTTGGATTGGAGTAACTCAATTTGGGTTATAAGCAAATCACAATAGATTGATAGATCATTCATCTTCCCTCCAAGTTATTGGCGTGCCGGTCTGAGGTCTTCTGAAATGTCAAACGAGGAAAACAGAGAAGGATATTATTTTCGCGTCTGATACTTCATTTTCACGTTTGACCATGACGCTGGCTTTGTTTGCGTTATGATATGGATTTTTGTTGTAGGAGTTTTTGGGTGCCCCCATCAGTCCTTAACATTATAGACACCTTTTTGAGTTACATCCTCTTAAAAAATCTTTGTTTATGTGCAATATTCTTGTTATTGTTAAACAGATTTGGAGATAGCCCCCTTACTACTTTTGTGTTGAACAAACTTCCCTCTTGATTATTGAGCCTGATTTTTGTAAATTAATCACGTTAAATTGGAAAAGATTCAATGATTTTGGAAGTTTCTATTGCTAAGGGTCTTCACACCCTCTAACAAGGAGGATTTCGAGGTGACCGAAAAAACAACACAAGTGCTCAAAGACGCCCTGGAACTATCTCCGATTGAAAGGGCAAATCTTGTTGATCGGCTTCTCTCCACTTTGGATCAACCGGACGATCAGATTGATTCATTATGGCGCAAAGAAGTTCAGGAGCGGATTGAAGCTCATAAAGCAGGCAAAATCAGATCACTACCTCTGGCACAAGTCTTAGCCAAGTATCAAAAGTAAATGGAATGGAAATAACATTTCTTGAGGTTGCTCAGGTGGAGCTTGATGCGGCTATCGTATATTACAACTCTGAGTCGCCAGGTTTGGGAGATGAATTCCTTATGGAGGTACTCAAGGTGATTGACCGGATAAAGCAGTTTCCTCACGCCTGGCAATCTTTCTCTAAGGATACCCGACGCTGTCTAACAAAACGTTTTCCTTACGGTGTCATTTATCAAATTCTGGACAAGGAGATTCAAGTCGTCGCTATTGCCCATTTGCACAGGAAACTGGATTACTGGCAAGATCGTATTTAGGAGCCGCATCTTTTTTTGCTGCCTTATATGAAGGCAGCGGTCATCGTTCAGGCCCTCCAATCTGCCTGCAGCGCTAACCACAAGCACAGCAGCAGGCCAAGCGCGGGAACAATCCTAAAAATAACATCAAAATCAAAAGCGTTGCATCTTGAACCCTTCTTTGACCACGCCAGTTTATCGGTAAAGTAAAAGCGATAAGCATTTCAATAAAAATCAGCAAAGCGACACCGCCTGTTACCGTATCGAAGTCGAACCCCGACAAGCTTTGAAAGTAGATTACGGTATTTTCAAAATCGAGCAGTTTCATGAGCGCGGAAAATCCCATGATAGCGCTCACGCTCAACTCGAACCAGCGTTTCATGCATTCGCTCCTTGAAAATAAGCGGCCATCATTTGTCCAAGCAGCAGAGATTCTTGAATGACCAAAAGCGCGCCAAAACTTAGAACGCCAACCACCAAGGCGCCGGCCGCCAATTCTGCGTATAAAGATATTCTCGCCTGCGTCAAGCCTAATTTTGCGGTATTATTTTGAAATCTTTCAAATAACATCCGGTTCGTTTTTGCAAATACATTCGAAGCATGATAACTGAGTATTTCATTCATGCCATTCAGACCGGCGGTGTGTTGTTGAGAAGCTCCGTTTTGGGGGTTAATAAAATGACGGCTTGTTGTTTCCATATTTCTAGAAATCTATCCTTTGGCAGTTTGTAACGACCTTTTCCCGGATCGCCGATCAAAACCTTTTCTGAATCAATTTTGTAGATGACAACAAAATGCTGCAGGTTGTCTTCCCTGACCACGTGGGCGATGCAAGGCATGCGCTCTTTCATTAAATCTTCGTATTCACTGGTTGCCCCGGTTGCCGCAAAACCGAGCTCTTTGGCTGCATTGACCAGTCCGAGCATATTCGAGCCTTGTGCATCGGTCTTGGTAAGTTCTCGCACATGCACCAGGCTGCTGTCGCCGCCCCAAAATTTCAAAATGCTCAAAAGCGCGGCCGGCCCGCAGTCAATTTGGTCATATTGGCGGACAACAGGGTATTTAGATTTGAAAACCTTTTTGAAAAAATCACCTGAATTATTCATCAAATTGTACCTAAAAGCATTGAATGAAATTGAATGAACATGAAGGCACGAACTCGAGTTACCCCCCCAAAAAATCAAAAAGAAGGGAAAGTTTTGAATAGAGCCTGTGATGTGTGGCAGAAGGAGTGATCTGTTCTTGGAGTGCAACTCTCTAAAATAGAGCTTCTTTACAGAAATTCGTTGCAAGTTACGAAAACATCTTATCCGCGTCAATGTCATTTTGTGATTTTATTGTCATTTTGTGACCTGCAATATCATTCTGAGCGGCCGTGATGCATTTTAAAATCTGTTTTTTAAGTTTTCATTTGCGGCAATCAGAGGCAATCAGCGTCCACATAAAGCGGCTGAACTGTTACAAAATGCATACGTTCAAAAATAATATCATTGCACTATTTCTTCTAATTTGTTAAGTTTAGAACTCATTCGTTCGAAGTGATTTCATCTGCACATACCGACTCTGCGGATGGATACACTATCGACAGCCTTATCGCATCCGAAGTCATAAAACAAAACAAGTCAAAAATCTGGGGAGGGACTACCATGTTTATTCGAGGGAATGCCGCCGTTTTCTTTTTTCTTCTGACTCTGTGGACGTCGCTGCCGGCGCAAGTTCCGGACTGCGGCGGCGACCCGGACTTAATCCGAATCGGCGCTTTGTACATGAACATCGATACTCGCAAGAGACTTTTCGATGGCATGGCAGAGGCTGTGGCGGATTTTACTTTCAAAAACAAGCGCGGCGTCTGTTGGGTGGACCTGAGTTACACAAAAATTAGCGAAGGCTTAGCCAACTTACGAGATGCGCTCAAAAACGACCGGGTCGATATCGTCATCGGTCCGACCGAGAGCGATATTTTCGTTCGCGCTATGGAAGAGCGCGAGGAGTTGGAACGGTACCAGATCCCGGTTATTTCGCCGCTTATCACTGCGGATGTTGATATTCAAGAGGCGGACTGGTTTTTTCGAACCAATGTCGGGGTGAGTCAACGAGCCCATGTGATTTTCGACTATCTGCGCAAATACTGGATTCGCTCCATGGCTGTGCTGTACGCGAACACGGAATTTGGCCGGCGAGGAGAAGCCGCCTTTAAAGAGGAGGTCGTGAGGGTCTTTGGGAATACCGACCTCTACATTTCCGCGACCTTCGACTCTCCGCCGATGAACATCCGCAAAAAAATCGATGTCATTCTCAAGCGCCGTCCCGAGGCCGTGGGACTTTTTGGCGAAAGAGAGGAAATCACAACCATTCTGAGAACCATGGACAACATGGATGAAAGCGAAACATCGTACGAACCGGAGCTGTTCACCGTGTTGGACGCGCGCCAGATCAAACAGGAAATCGGGGACATGTTGTTCGTTTCGGTAACCAAGCCGGACAGCGCTTCCCTAAATTCCGGTAAAGAGTACGATGACGTGAAAGCGTTAGCTTATGACACGATGTTTTTTGTCCTGAATGTCATCAATGACTTAGAACCCCGCTCGTCATTCAAATCGCGCCCGCACTATCGCATGAAATTTCGCGACCAGTTTGCTGCATTGATGAACGGCGGTTCTCACAGTCTGGCCGGCCCCAAAACCGGAATGAAATTTAAAAGATACATAAATACGCAGGAACCCAAAGTCTATAAAATATCAAAAGGGCAAGTGGGGGCTGCCGGCCTCCATAAACAAGTTTCGTCTCTGACGAAATTTGGACACAAGCTTGGGCTTATCAAACGCCGCTTTGGTCTTTTCCCTATTATCCTCAATGTGCTTTTGATCCTCGGAGTGGTGTTTGTCACAACTGTTTGGGACCTTATTCGCTGGTACGAGGGGAAGGCGAAAAAAATCCTCACCTATCGCAGGACCTACTATTTGCTCGCGCTGCAGTTTTCCGTGTCGCTTATTTTGTACATTTATCTTGCCGAGACCGGGAACATCCGGTACGACAGTTTCCTCATGACTGTCGTCATTGCCATGGCGCCGTCCTCTCTGTTCCGGGCCAAGCTTCTGGAAACGCCCTGGGGCAAAACCATCGGCTTGGCTAAAATCTACGACCAAATTTTACTCAAAGTGAATGAAGGGCTCATGATCGCCAAATTTAAAGACCTGGATAAACGCATTAATATTATCGCGCAGTACAACTCCGAAATGGGCATGAGGGCCGAGTTGAAAGCGATTTTCAGCCATTCGAGAAATCCGGAACAGAAGGCCAGAAATTGGCGGGATATTGAAGAGCGGCTCAAAAACGCAGAGAATGCATTCGAACGCCGCAAGATTTATGCAAGGCGGCTGCTGCGTAGATTAGGCTGGGAGGAGCTTGCGGAAAGACGCCTCATTCCACCCGATTTAGCAGAGAACGGCGACTTGGAGGGACCGAGCACCTGGGTACGCGATAGCGTGCAATTTTGTTTAGACAAAGAAAAGGGTCAAAAAGTTGACGAGGTGATAAGCAAACATATTCCGGCAGAAGGCTCAGCGAGAGAATTCTACGACCGCAAACTCAAGGAAGCTGAAGGGAACCCGCGCGATGCGCTCTATGCCAAGATCCATTTTCTCGTTTGGAAACTCGGTTTCAAGGATACGCAACTGCGGGACGCTGAATTGCTGCCGCGTGAAGACAAGAATACTTGGGTTCGTGACAGTGAAATGTTTTGTTCACAAAGCCGTGACGGTCTTCAAAAAGTAGAACAGGTGATTGAAAAGGTCCTGCCCAAACGTGGACCGATCAGAAAATTCTTCAAAAACGAAGTGCAAAACAAAGAAGATATTTATCCTAAAATCCATTTTTTGGTTTGGAAGCTCGGTTTCAATGGCGACAAATTAGAGGCATATGGATTGCTGCCGCCTAACGGGAAAAAGAAGGAGGGTCAGCAAAAAGAAGCCCCGATTACACAAGTCAAAGAAAAAACTCAGGAGTTGAAGGAAAAAGTTAAGGTAGTATGATAAAGGGGAAGAAACACTCTACAATAGGGCTTCACAAAACGCGACAGCTTGAGACAAACTCATGGACGAACGCTGACCAGAAACGGGGGTTGTCCAAAAGGTCCCATGTGTCTGTCATTTCGAAGCGAAGCGAGAAATCTGTTAGTGCAAAGATTGCGATGAAAGCTGTTGTTTTCGTGAACCCTACCATTAGCGCCGTGTCAGATTCCTCCCTTCGGTCGGAATGACATTTCTGGTCTTACGAGATGGAAGATGACTGAAGTCGCCTTAAATAGCCCTGACGGATGTCTTATCGTTACCCACAACGCCTGAAAATTTATTTTCAGGCTCATAGCTCAAGTCGGCTAAAGCCGACTATCTCCGGCCTTAACTCACCCAGACTCAGTCATCTTTAGATGACTTTAGCTATG
>JBHHWX010000138.1:0-12137 GCA_046756745.1 bacterium
GATAGCCCCCATGGGGGCTATCTTTCCTAATAAAATATTTCAAAGAAACTCAAGGGCAATACATGGTCTTTGGGACAGCTCTATTGATTGTGCAATTTATTTTACTTTTTTCGAGCCATTATATTCGTAATAGTGAGAAGGTCGATTATTGGAAAACATCCGGCATAATGAAGGGTATATTTGCACACCTTGACCCCGAAGGGATTATAATTAGTTATCATTCTTGGTTTGGTTTTAATTACCTGCAACAGATCGAAGGAAGGCGCCCGGATATTACGATTCTTAGCCTCCCGAGCTTTTTGGTTCCGAAACTTTTCACAGATTTTGAACGGTCTCGTTTCAAAGATATTGTCATTCCGAAGGACCTTCCAAGAGGTTTCGGGTCCGCCTTCCTTACACTAAATGTTAATGACCATCCAATTTATTGGGAGCCAAACGTTGAGTATAATAAACTAGTGACCCAGTATTTGGTCCCGGATGGACTTGTTTTTAAAATAAATCCAGTTTTATACCAAATCGATGACCAGTCCATTCGATCATATCTCTCCAAGCTATCCACAGAGATCTCCTTCGACCTGATTTCAGATGACACAGAGGAACGATCGTTTTATGCGAATTTATTATCGGGCCATGGCACATTTTTTTTAGAAAAAGGTGTGTAAGAAATTGCGCTGGGCCAATTTAAGATGGCATCTATCTTGGTTCCAAAACAGAGCCAATTCTTGAATATGATCGGAATCACTTATGCGTACATGGAAGATTTTACAAAAGCGGAAAAACACTTCCTGGAAGCTATTTCTATGAAGCCTGAAAACTATGAACCTTATCTCAATTTAGGAAAAATGCTAATGACAAACCAACAATTTAGTCAAGCAGAGTACTACTTTAAAAAAGTACTCGATCTATTTCCCAATCATCTTCATGCGCTATTTTCTTTGGGGACAATCAATTCTGAAATAGGAGATGAAAAAAAAGCTTTACGCTATTTTAACAAAGTTCTGGAACTGGATGATGGCAACGAGAAGGTTAGAGGAGAAATCGATCTACTGCTAAGCAAAATGTAAACGCTGACGACGCTTATGATCAACAACAAAAAAATTGCAGTGGTTGTACCTGCTTACAACGAAGAACGGCTAATTGGACAAGTGGTTGAAACTATGCCCCAATTTGTTGACCGAATTTATTTGATTGATGATGCAAGTCGAGATAAAACTCCCGATATTATTTCTCAGTATAACCAGCATATGCCAGATCGTATTCTTCCTATTCGTCATGAAAGTAATCAGGGTGTCGGAAAGGCCATCGTTACTGGATACAAAAAGGCCTTGGACGAAAAGATTGACGCTGTTGCGGTCATGGCCGGCGATGCGCAGATGGACCCTGCCGATTTAGAACGTGTGGTCGCGCCAATTGTTTTTGACGACGCCGATTATGTAAAGGGAAACCGTCTTTTTCGTGGGGAATCTTGGGAGATGATTCCCCACCACCGTTATTTAGGAAATTCTGCGCTTTCGCTCCTTACGAAAATTGCTTCCGGTTACTGGCACATTGCAGACTCTCAGTCGGGCTATACGGCTATTTCATTGATTGCCTTAAAAACATTAAATCTCGATTCCATCTATAGCCGATACGGCATGCCGAATGATCTGCTAATTAAACTTAATATCAATAATTTCAGAGTAAGGGATGTTCCGTCCGCCCGATTTACAATATTGGTGAAAAATCAGGTATCCGTCTGTTGAGCATTATACCCAAGATCAGCTGGTTATTATGGAAAGGCTTTGTCAAAAGAATGGTCCATAAATACGTTATCCGCGATTTCCACCCCCTTGTCTTTTTTTATTTTCTGGGGATTTTACTGACTCCTTCGGGAATTTTATTGGGTATGTATTTGATGGGGTTAAGATTCTCAGGGTTAGGCGTCACCGCGACGAGCGCCTTGTTTTCGGCTTTTCTGATTATTTCTGGATTACAGTCTCTCTTTTTCGCCATGTGGTTCGACATGGAGTATAACAAGCACCTTAAGTAAAGTATGTATGAAAGTTTGTATGATCACCACTTCCTTTCCGCGCTTTATAGGCGATTATCCGGGTATTTTTGTCCTCCGTCTTTGCCGAGCCCTGTTTTTACTCGATGTAGAAATACAAGTGGTAGCCCCTTCAGATCGGAATGAACCATCCTATGAAATCATCAACGGATGTACGGTTCACCGTTTTCAATATTTTAGTCCAAAAAATCTTCAAAAACTGGCATATGGCCCCGGAGGCATTCCTGCAAACTTACAAAGAAATCCTTTATTGATCGTATTGATCCCTTTTTTTGTTGTTATTTTTTTTCTTAAAACACTAAAGGTATCGAAAAATGTTGATATTATTCATGCTCAATGGCTCTATTCCGGGATGATCGCCGCTTTTGTAAAGATTATGCGAGGCACACCTTTTGTTGTCACCTTGCGCGGAAGCGATACCATCCGCTCGGGAAAAGGAGGCCTTTCTCACTTCGTATCCAAGTGGGTCTTAAAACACGCCGACCTGGTTACAACCGTCAATCAAGACTTAAGACACTGGGCAATACAACAGGGTGTCGCCCCGAATGCCGTTTTCGTTATACGAAATGGTGTGGAACTGAATAAAAACGCAGAAATAAAAAAGTCGAATTCTCTTTGCCGTTTGATCTTCGTTGGTCATTTGGTGCCTGCCAAGGGTCTGAACTTTTTAATTGAGGCCCTTGCAATCGTCTATAGGGTAAACAATTCGGTTCGATTGACTGTTGTGGGAGATGGCGTGGAGATCAATCCGTTAAGGAAAAACGTGCAAGTAAAAGGGTTGAATGCGATTGTCGATTTTCAGGGAGTGCAACCGAGCAATCGGATACCGCAGTTGATGCAAGGGGCAGACTGTCTTGTGCTGCCCAGTCTACGGGAAGGAACGCCCAATGTGGTTTTGGAGGCGATGGCTTGCGGTTTGCCCATTGTGGCGTCAGATCTTCCGGGGATCCGAGAGGTGGTACAGGATGGCATTACCGGCTTACTGGTCAAGCCGGGACATACGGAAGAGCTTGCAGAAAAAATATTACAGGTCATTCAAAATCATGAGTACCGAACGGAAATGGGGGAAAAAGGTTTCCAAGCCATTTCCGAGCTGCAACTCGGATGGAAGCATTCCGCTAAACAATATCTGGAGATTTATCAGAAAACATGTGCGGTATCACGGGAATCTTTGATCTAAAGGGAAAACCGGTCGAACGAAAAGACATCTTCAATATGACGACCCGACTGAAGCACCGTGGTCCTGACGGGATGGACACGTTTGTCGATTCTAATATCGCTTTGGGGCATACACGATTGGCTGTGATCGATATCCATGGAGGCGATCAACCGATATTCAATGAAGACCGGTCTGTGGTCATTGTCTTTAATGGAGAGATCTATAATTTTCAAGAGATTAGGGAAAACCTTATTCAAAAAGGCCATCGTTTTTCCAGTCATGGGGATACCGAGGTGATTGTTCATCTTTACGAAGAAGAAGGGATCGATTGCCTAAAAAAACTTCGGGGCATGTTTGCCTTTGCCCTTTGGGATAAAAGGCGCCAAAAGCTGATTTTAGCAAGGGATATCGTCGGCAAAAAACCGCTTTATTACTGCCTTAAAAACGGTCGTCTCATCTTTGGATCCGAGATTAAGGCGTTGTTATCGCTGGAAGATGGAGGGGAATTAAATCGATCGGCCTTGGATCATTTTTTTCGGCACCAATTTATTCCGGGAAAAGAAACGATTTATCAAGATATCCAATCCCTGTCTCCCGCGCATTACATGCTTGTGGATCACAACACTCATGAGATAAAACGGTATTGGGATCATCCGTATCCGGCGGAAGGTGGATCTCAAAACGAATCTGACTATTCCGAAGCCCTTCAGTCAACCTTAGAAGAAGCGGTACGGGTCAGATTGATCAGTGATGTGCCGCTGGGGGCCTTTCTAAGCGGGGGAATCGACTCTTCGATCATTGTCGGATTAATGGAAAGTGAAAAAATAAAAGGACTCCATACTTTTTCCATCGGTTTCAAGGATGAGAGCTATGACGAAACCCCATTTGCAAACGAAGTTGCCGGTTATTTTCACACCACCCATCATCATGAGACACTCTCGTACAATGTCGCCGGCCACCTTTCCGATATGATGGATCATTTCGATCAGCCGTTTGGAGATGCTTCTTCCATCCCATTTTTTCAGCTTTCAAAGATGACGAGAAGGTCGGTAACGGTTGCGCTTTCTGGGGATGGCAGCGATGAAATCTTTGCCGGTTATCAGCGGTATTTGGCGCGAAAACTCTTAAGCTATTACTGGGCGCTACCGAAAGGTTTCAGAAGAAAATGGATCGAAAAACTTCCAGAATGCTTCAAAGAAGATACCCGTTATTATGGCGAAAGCCTTATCAAACAAGTTCAACTCTTTGCACGTTTTTCAAAACGATTGGAAGAAAATAGAAACGATGTCCTTCCCCTCACTTTTGTTGACAAGGAACTCGAGCAACTGTTTCAAAAGGATATTTATTCTGAGTTGAAAAATTCTAGAGCAAGTAAAATACAGCATTTGGCGGATCGTTTTTCCTATTTGGATGGTGTTTCCCAAATGATGTGGGTTGATTTCAATAGCTATCTTCCCGACGATATACTCGTCAAAGCGGACCGTATGAGCATGGCGCATGGCTTAGAAGTCCGCTCACCTTTCTTGGATCAAAAAGTCATCGAGCTGGTGCTCAAGATGCCGATCGAAATGAAGCTTAAACTGTTTAAGACAAAATACATCCTTAGAAAAACCTTTCGAAATTTATTGCCCGCCACCATTCTAAAACGCAAAAAACATGGTTTTATGGTTCCGCTCGGCACGCTCTTTAAGAAAGAGTTGAAACCGTTTATCGATCAACGTCTCCTTCAGCCCGATCCCCTGGGCCTCTTTAACACACGGTATATTGAAAAGTTAAATCGAGAGCACCAGAATGGATATCGGGATCACAGTCAAAAGCTTTGGTTGCTCCTCGTTTTTCGTTTGTGGGAAGACAAACAATACCAACATCTGTAACTTAACAAGGCCGACAGCGTGGAAAAAGTGGGAACCCTCCAGGGGAAAAAAATATTATCGATCTATTATAAACACAAACCTGGAGGGCTCTGTAAAAGACTTTATATGATGTTCGATGCCTTGGTTGAAGACGGTGCTGAAGTCCACTATATTGCCGCCGAGCCCTATCCGATATCGCACCCAAAAATTGTGCCGCATCTTCTTTGGGTTCCCTTTAAAAACAAAGACGGCATTTTTTTTTGGGTCTATTTCTTTTGCATCACGCCGTTCTATACACTTTTTATTGCGCGCCGAATAAAAATCGACATGGTTTCTGTTTTTGGTGCGGTCTATGGTTTTCCGGTAATATTTTTAAAGGTTTTTTTACAAATTCCGATTCTCATTTTTGTACGAGCGGACCCTTCTGCAATTGGTGAAATGTTAGGGCAAGCAAAATGGCGCTTGTGCGTTGAAAGGCGAATTGCTTCTTTCGCATTGAGATGGTCCAACCATATTGTCACGGTCAATAATCCGTTAAAAAAGATCATGTCTCAACGCTTCAAGATCGACCCGGATAAAATAACGGTGCTGTTCAACAATATAAAAGACCAACCTAAAAAATTAGGGGAAAGCACATACTTGAGAAATAAACTCGGTTTGGATAAAGCTGCATTTGTCATACTGACGATGGCGGTATTGGATCAAAGAAAGAATATAGAGCTTCTTGTAAGATCTTCTGAATTTTTAAATGGGCCGGTTGTCTTCTTGATCCTCGGAGAGGGTCCGGAAAAAATTCGATTAGAGCAACTGGCTCAAACGACAAGAAACAACGCTAAAATCATTTTTTCTGGGTGGCAATTAAAGACAGCCGACTTCCTTCGAGCTTCCGATCTTTTCGTCCTGCCTTCAAAACATGAAGGATGCTCAAATGCCTTACTTGAGGCCCTTTCATTTGGCCTTCCCTGCCTGGCAAGCGATATTCCGGAAAACCGTGAGATCTTGACCTCGGATGAACTTCTTTTCGGTACGAGTGATACGAAAATCCTTTCCGATAAACTAAATAGGGTGATCAATAACAGCCATTATTTAGAAAGAATCAAGGCTCATTCCGAAAGGGCAAGACAACGGTTCCTCTTCGACTGGGAGAAAGCAATTGTTCAGGTCCATGCCGAGGCCCTGTTGTAACGCGCCGGATAGCACATTTTTAAGGACCTTGCATTCTGATCCATGATAGGCCGTATTTCATAAACGTTTCGTCATGATGGGGGACAATCTTGATCGGAACTGGACGATCATATTTGAATCTCTGGAACACGATCTTCACGCATTCTAAAAGCGGTCGCGTCTTGTCTTCCATGGTATCGGTCGGCGGGCTTAGTCTTGTCGTATCGATTGCTGCTTTTGTGAAAGAATTGGTCGTCGCACATCAGTTCGGGACAAGCGATGCAATGGATGCATTTCTAATTGCCTTTTTACTCCCATCTCTGGCAATGAATATTCTTGCTGGCGCTTTTCAAGCCGCCTTTATCCCGGAATATATTTCTGTTCGAGAACAACAAGGAAAAGTGCAGGCGATGCAACTCTTTTCAAATGTTCTCTATTTCTACCTTATTCTCCTCATTGGGTTCTCCGTTCTTTTATTGCTTGCTTCCCCTTTGCTGATTCCCATACTTGGGTCGAGTTTTAATCCTGGGAAAATAGCGCTTTCACAGTCGCTTTTTTTGATTTTGATTCCAATCCTGCTATTGACCGGCTTAATAAAGGCTTGGGGAAGTCTATTAAATGCGGGAGAGCATTTTAGGCTTTCGGCAATCTCTCCGATGATAACCCACGCAGCCGCAATTCTTGTCCTTTTGGGACTTGGTGGCGTCTGGGGGATACACGCCCTTGCAAGCGGCATAATTTTCGGTTGTTTCCTGGAGTCGTCGGTTTTTATTTACACGATGCGGTCACAGGGTTATCTATTTTTCCCTAGGTTTAATGCTGTAGACGACTCCACGCGAAGGATCGTTCGTCAATATATTGCCATGATTTTAGGATCTCTATTTATGGGGAGCACCACCTTTGTCGATCAAGCCATGGCGGCCATGATTGGGCCGGGCAGCGTCGCTGCCTTGGGATATGGGAATAAGGGCACTTTATTCATTGTTGGAGTTTCGTCAATCGGGCTGAGCACAGTGATTCTCCCTCATTTTTCAAAGCAAGTTGCGATGACCGATTGGAAAGCGGTTAGGCAGACAATGCTGGGCTACTCCCGCCTCATTTTTATCGTTTCGGTTCCCTTTACTTTGGGGCTTATTTATTTCTCCGAACCGATTATAAGGTTGGTTTTTGAAAGGGGCGCCTTTACAAATACCGACACACAATTGGTCGGACAAATCCAAGCATTTTATTTTCCACAAATTCCATTTTACATATTGGGGATACTCGGGGTTAGACTCTTGAGTGCGCTTGGCAAAAATCAAATCCTCATGATAATTGGGGCAGTAAATCTGGTGGCTAATGTGATCGGAAATTATGTATTTATGCAATACTGGGGACTCGCCGGCATTGCGCTCTCAACCAGTATTGTATATGTCCTCTCAATGTTCCTGACCTTTTTGTCCTTAAGAAAACAGTTGAGGAACAGAAACAACCTTTCAGAGGTAAAGGATGGACGAAAACGTTTACCGTGACCGAATGGAGAGACATCTACGGGTTTTACGAAAAGCAGAGGTCGACCAGTTACACACATGGTTTAAACCCGATATGCGTGTTTTGGAGATTGGAGGTGGAAGTGGTTTTCAGGCAAGCATGCTGTCATCCTACGGTTGCAAGATATTTTCTATCGACCTTCCAAATCGGCATGTTTGCGACAAATCCTATTTTCCGGTAGGAGAATACGACGGCAAAAACATTCCATTTAAGAAAGATAGTTTTGATATGGTCTTTTCGTCCAATGTTTTGGAGCATATACGCGATCTAAAACCTATCTTTAAAGAGTTGAAGCGGGTATTAAAATCGGACGGAATTGCAATCCACGTACTACCCAGTTCAACTTGGCGGTTCTGGACCACGATCGCACACTATTTTTATTTGCCTCAATATATATTGGGAAAGAGAATAAAGTATTCAAATAGCATAAATCGGCCAGTCGTGGATGGTTTAATCAAGGGATACTCCTTCCTGTATCTCATTAAACGGGCTTTGCTGCCCGGGCCTCACGGAGAGCATCCGAGTGCCGTTTCGGAACTTTATTATTTCAGAAAATCCAGGTGGCAAAAATTGTTCAATAGGAATGGTTTTGAAGTCTTCAATACTCAAAAGAATCATCTGTTTTACACCGGATATGGGTTGCTTCTTAAATTGTCGTTATCGCTCCGCAGGAAATTGTCCATTATTTTGGGATCATCCTGCCACATATTTATTATGCGTAGCATTCCCATAAAAAAATTTTGAGATATACTTATTTCGGGAATATAAACTTTTAGAGTCTATGCACAGAATATTTAACATTTTCAAACTAATCTCATCAAAGGATCCGCGTATTCGACTTGAATTGCTTGTAAAGCTTGCCGGGTTCGTCTTGCCTGAGTATCGTTTTAAGTGGCCTCGAATGGCTTGGTGGAAGGATCCAATGTTCAACCAATATTTGGCAAGATTTGACGAGTTAAAAGGCTTGAACACCGATCGGAGATGGATGCTCTATCAACTCATACGTTTAGTAAGAAATATTCCTGGGGATACTGCCGAGTGCGGTGTCTATAAAGGTGCGGGTTCTTACTTAATATGTAATGTGAATCGAGAGAACGAGCGGCATAGTCGTATCCATCATATTTTTGATTCCTTTGAGGGTCTATCTGAGCCATCAGAAACGGATGGAGAATATTGGACTGAAGGGGATATGTCATGTCCGTTGGAAACCGTTTCTGAAAATTTATCTGAATTTAAAAACGTCAATATTTATAAAGGCTGGATCCCTGAACTTTTTTCAGACGTTGACGCCAAGCGGTTTAGTTTTGTCCATATCGATGTCGATTTGTATCAGCCAACATTAGATAGTTTTGAGTTTTTTTATCCGCGAATGAACGAAGGAGCTGTGATGCTTTCAGACGATTACGGCTTTACCACATGCCCGGGAGCAACCAGTGCGATCGATAAATTCTTGCTGGACAAAAAAGAAAAAATGATTGCCTTATCTGCTGGCGGCGGTTTTCTTATCAAGGGAACTGAAACATCGAATAGTGCGTTCACGCTAACGAATGAATCCTAGCGAACTGAGTCATTTGGAAAAAGATGGATTTTGAAAAACACGAGGTCCAATGGACGCATGAAACCGTTAGCCGATATTGGGACTATATATCTAAAAACGATGCGCTCCGACATCATTTTTTTGGACTCCAAGTGGGAGAACACATTGCTGCACTCATCAACCGGAAGTTAAACTTTATAAAATTTAAAAATATTCTCGATCTGAGTTGTGGAAAGGGCGATATCCTGCATTCGTGTTTAAGCTATTTAAAGGAAGGGCAGAACGCCTATGGAACAGATTTTTCTGAGGAAAATGTCAAACATGTCAATGCGAGGTTTCGTGAGAACCCTTTATTTCAAAAAGCTTATTTATTACAGAAATATCCGGTGCATCTTGCGTCTGCGTCCTTTGATCTTATTATCATCACAGAAGTCGTCGAACACCTCAATGATGAAGAACTTGATTCAATGCTCAATGAAGTGAGTCGCTTATTGACCATCGGGGGATATGTTTTTATTACAACCCCAAACGATGAAGCGCTTGATACGAATAAAATAATGTGTCCCGAATGCGGGTGTTTGTTTCATCGATGGCAACATGTCCGAAAATGGACGTCGGATTCATTTAAAAAAAAAATAGAGCAGTATTCTTTTCGAACAGAACTGATTACGCCGATATCTTGGGGTTCGCCACTCGTAAAAAGGTTGGCATTAAACCTTGCGGTGAAGATGAAATTAATGAAGCACCAAGGTTTGGTATGTATTGGAAAAAAACGGGTCTAAAATTCGTAGAGGAAAAATATTTTCTTTATAATACTTCAGGTCTTAAATCAAAATGTATGAGGGCGGCGAAAAAAAGGCATTAGAAAGGCGATTTGAATTTGGTAAAAACTGGGCCCGGTTTTTAAAATGTCTCGATAAAGATCGAATCGACGAGGCGAAAAAATCGCTTCAGGAAATGCTTGGGATGGACGATTTATCCGATAAACGTTTTCTGGATGTTGGGTCCGGCAGCGGGTTGTTTAGTCTTGCAGCGAGATTATTAGGAGCGTCGGTGCACTCCTTCGACTACGATCCTCTTTCGGTTCAATGCGCACAATCGTTAAAAAAGACCTATTTTCCTCAAGATGAAAAATGGACAATAGACATTGGATCCATTCTGGATATGAATTATGTGAATACCCTTGGCAAGTTCGATATCGTTTATTCTTGGGGTGTACTGCATCATACCGGTGATATGTGGCAAGCGCTTGAAAATGTCGCAGTCCCTGTACTAAAAAAAGGGTGTTTATTTATTTCGATTTACAATGACCAAATGTCGCTCTCTGTTTTTTGGCGTCAGGTGAAACGATTCTATTGTTCCGGGTTGTTGGGAAGATTCATAACGATCGTCACTTTTTTCCCTTGTTTTGTGCTTGCTGGCATCGCAATTGATACGATTCATTTTAAAAATCCGGTGAGGCGATATCTTGAATATAACCAAGTACGAGGGATGTCTGTTCTCACTGACTGGATTGATTGGTTGGGGGGCTACCCTTTTCAGGTCGCCAAACCGGAACAGATTTTTAATTTTTATAAAAAAAAAGGCTTTATCCTGGACCGCCTTAAAACGCGGGGAGGTCGCCTTGGTTGTAACGAATATGTTTTCTTCAAACCAAATTGATTATAGATATACCAGTAAAGAGGCCTATTTTAATCCAAAGTGTTGAGGCAAAACAGGAATGAGCGCTTTTCTTAAAAAAGAAAACCGGCATGATTTATTATGGCACAACACGTTGGTTCGTCAAACTGGAAGAACATGATCTATCGATAACATACTGCTTAGGAAGCGCGTAGATCCATGAAGTCGGCATATAGATCAAGTCTCGTAATCGGTTTGATCATCCTATTGTCATGTGCTCAAATATACACTCAGAATCGGCTTGGCACATATCGGAATATAGAACAAGAATCTCTCCTCTACCTTCCATCCGGCAAGTATTTAAAACCGATTTCCCTGGGATACCACCACATGCTGGCCGATTTGCTCTGGATTAAAACCGTTTCCTATTTTGGCAGCCACTTTATGACGGATAAGGAGTACCCTTGGTTGTTCCATATGCTCTCTAGAATCATCGATTTAGATCCTCGCTTTGACTTTCCTTACTATTTTGGAGGGATCGTTTTATCCTTGGAGGCGTCACAGGCCGAGAATGCGAACCAGATTCTCGAAAGGGGGATGGAGGCATATCCCGATAAATGGGAGTATCCGTTTTATTTCGGGTTTAATCTCTATTATCACCTAGAAGACCCCCTGAAGGCGGCACTTTACATTGAACGTGCATCCCTTTTGCCGGGAGCGCCGCCATTTACCAAGACACTCACTGGAACACTCTATGAAAGATCTGGAAAAAACCAGACTGCATTAAATTTTTACAAAGAGATTTATAAAAATACAACCGATGAAATCGTTCGGAAAAATGTTGCCGATCGAATCGAAAAAATCCTCTCGGAAAAAAGGAAAGATGGTTCCCGCAATTGAGATCAGGCATTTGACGAAGGTCTTCCGTTCAGGATTTTTGATGAAAGAGAAGAAAGCGCTTTGCGACCTGAATCTGACGGTTGAGCGTGGAACGGCCTTTGGGTTCTTGGGTCCGAACGGCGCGGGAAAAACCACGACCATCAAGTTCTTAACAGGACTGATTCACCCAACATCGGGCGATGGATTCATATTCGGAAAATCCATTCGTGACCTCTCTGTTAAAATGAAGATCGGTTTTCTTACGGAACATCCTTATTTTTACGATTATCTGACCGGTCTTGAGTTTCTCCGCTTTTGCGGAGCACTTTTTGGGATGCCCCGGAAGGC
>JBHHWX010000139.1:0-12132 GCA_046756745.1 bacterium
CAACAAGATTTTACAGCCCTTTCAGGATAAATTGGTTCAAGAGCATATGTTACAGCTAACGATTGCAATGACTTGCCGAAGGAGGCAAAAAAAGATGAACATTAAAAACAAAAAAAACCTTGAAAAAACAGAAAAACTATCCAAGAAACCCATGCCCTTCGGTCAAGTCAATTGCTTTGTTCGGCGTATACTTCGAATATCCCCAAAAGCCAACCATGAAGCACGAAGCGAAAAAAATAATTTTGGGGATGGGTTATGTTTAAATAAAATCATTATCTTGTAGCTTATGTTAGCGTGGAAACGAAGTAATCGTAACATAGGTCACAAACCGATGGAAAACAAGCAAAAATTCAAACCCAACCCAGACGGCGTCAAACGGATGGACCAGGTCAGGGAAGTGTTGCCCCCATCAAAGCGAAACGTCAGCCGCACTGTCCCAGCGTGATGACCCAACAGGAAGTTCAAATGGTTCTGAGGCAGATGACAGGAATGCACGCGCTCATAGCTATATGTTGTATAACTGGGGGGGAACGCTTGATGGAGTGCAACGGATAATATGATATTACAAGCAACCTTTCAAAAAAGTGCAAACTTTTCAAAATGTCAAAGGTCGCGTTAGGAAAGCGGAACAATGGATTGATGGAGTCATGGATCACTGAAAAATAGTCACAAAAATCCAGGAATCCATCAATCCAATAATCCTCTTGCATCAATTGGATTTACATTGTGTTATACTGATTTGAGTTGTTTTCACGTGCGGTTCAACCGCACTGGACTATTGCGTTGATTTCAACTGCAACTCTTCTGATCGTAAAAACGCCTCCTCGCCTTTATCTTGTTGACCGGTGTTAAAATAAGCAACGCCCAAATTCCGCCAAAGATTGACGTGCCCGGGTTGCATATCTAACGCCTTCTCAAGATGGGGAATGGCAAACTTGTAATTTAAAACCACCTGGTTGCGCAGTTTTTGAATGACCTCAGGAGGGCGACCGTTTTTACCTGCTTCTTTCAATTTTTCACGTAATTCTTCAGCAAGACTCAAATAAGCGTTGCCAATATTCGATGTGGCTTTGAATTCGTTTGGGTGTAGTTCTAAGACGCGTTTGAAAAGAGCAATAGATTTTTGATAGTTCTGGCGTTTAAAATGAAACACACCGTATAAAAAAAGGAGGTTCTCATCTTGCGCATGAGCCTTAACCGCTATCTCGAAGGCTCGTTCTGCCTCGTCCGGGTTTTTAAAACGGTCATAGGTGAGAGCTAAATTTACCAGGGCGTCCGCGTGATTCGGTTCGATTAGCAGCACTTTGTTCCAGACGGCAACCGTTTCCTGATATTTGTTCTGGCGTGAATAAAGATTCGCAACAGAGACGAGCAGATCCAAATCGTTTGGATACTTTTCAAGTAGTTGATTGTACACAAAAAGAGCATTGGCCAATTTGTTCATTTTCAAATAACATAAAGCCAATTTTCTATGAGCTTCATGTTTAGTCGGATCGATTGTCACCGCCATTTTAAAATGAGTCTCAGATTTTTCATATTCCTGTTGGTCAAACATCACAATTCCGGCATTATAGTTATCGACCCAGTGCCGTTCGCGCTCATCAGAGATAAATTGAGAAAATTTTTCTGAAAGTTCGAGCGAGCGTTGGAATTCGTAGTTCATCTCTTTGAAGCGGCCTGTGTTGCCGTAAGCCTGCCCTAACAAGCACCGCGCCTCAGCGTTCTTAGGGTTGTTCTGTACGGCTATCTCCAACGGCTCGACAGCTTCTCGCCATTCGTTTTTCTGTATATAGATTTTTGCAGTCGTAATCTCTTTCGGCTGGCATCCAGTGAGGACGGCCAGAAAAATCAGCAACAAAACAATTCTCAAAAATTTGATTCTGTCAGTCATTGCGGGGCGTGCTTTTTTAAATTCAATTTAAAGGGCTGCTCGACAACACCCTCTTCAGTAATGATGGCTGTGATCAGTTCATTCGGGGTCACGTCAAAAGCAGGACTGTAGACTTTGGTGTTTTCCGGAGCGGTTCTCCTGCCAAAACCTGCGGTCACCTCCTCGGCAGAACGCTCCTCGATGGGAATTTCAGAACCGTGTTTCATGTTGAAATCAATCGTGGAATAGGGAGCCGCGACATAAAATGGAATCCGGTGTTTTTCAGCGAGCACCGCAACACTGTAGGTTCCGATCTTATTGGCTGTGTCCCCGTTCGCTGCAATGCGATCCGCGCCCACTATCACACAATCAACCTTTTGCTGCTGCATGACAAACGCCGCCGTATTATCGGTGATAAGTGTCACATCGATTCCTTCATTCATCAACTCCCAGACATTCAAACGAGCGCCTTGTAACAAAGGCCGTGTTTCATCCGCAAATACTCTCACTTTTTTACCTTGCTCATGAGCCGCGAACACAACGCCTAACGCCGTGCCGTAATCCGCTGTCGCCAAGGCGCCGGCATTACAGTGAGTTAAAACACGCGTGCCGTCAGTAATAAGCTCGGCTCCATGTTGTCCGATGCTGCGGCAAATTTGACGATCTTCTTCCCAAATCGTCAGCGCTTCATTGAGCAAACTTTCTTTAATTTCATCAATGGCGCAGTGGGCTTTTTCATCAGCCACTTTTTTCATGCGATTGATTGCCCAAGATAGATTGACAGCAGTCGGCCTGGTCGCATTTAAATAATCGGCTGTTCGTTTCAGCTCTTTAAAAAAGGCATCGCGATCGTTGCCAACATAATTCTGAGCTCCTAAAGTCACACCAAAGGCCCCTGCAATGCCGATGGCCGGCGCCCCCCGTATCCGCAGCGACTGTATCGCTTCAGCCAGAACCTCAACATCGTCGATTTCGAGATAGACTAACTCGTTGGGAAGCTTCGTTTGATCGATCATACGGATTTGATTATTCAACCATTCGATAGTTGTGACAGGCATAGAGAACTCCTAAGAGAAATGATGTGAAAAGAATTGTTGAAAAAAGAGAGATGATGAAACCGGTTCAATGTTGATTCTTGAAAAGTAAAACTGATGAATGCAGCGACAACCTGGGGAGAAAAAGGCTGCCAATCATTGCCTTAATTGTCGAACTTCTTTATAAGTTTGCAATTTTTTATAATCTTTGCCAAGTAAAACCGTGACCATCAATTGTCGCGAAGGCTCCAGTTGCGGCTTTACTTGATCTCGGCTGACCCCCAAAGCTTCAGCTACTTTTATTGCATTTTCATTATTGAGAGATGTCCGGTCCAAAACATAGGTTTTCTCTAAATCATAGCCTCCTTCGTAATCATCGGTGTTCATAACATCAAAGTTCTTTGTGCGTAGAAATTTCGTGAAATCTCGCGCCAATCCATTCACACCGCACGCATTCAATACTTCGACAGTAATGACTCTCTCTTGTACCTCCTGTTCTGTTTCAGGAGGTAAATTCATGGATACGGGTTTTTCATGAGGCGACCCAAAGAAATCGGATACGAAAGAAACGATGAGAACCACATTCATAAGGCCTAAAGCCCAGATAGCAACAGTTAACAAACGCTCTTTCAAAGAACTCTTTTTAGCTTTACCCGAAGTTCTTCGGGGTTTGGGACCCCCAAAGCTCTTTTTGCGAAAATTTCGGCGTCTTCTCGGCATCCTCCTCCTTTAAAAAAACACTCTTAGCTGTTTGTCGCGCCCATTTTTGAGCGTGGCGATTCACGTTTTATTTGACAAAAGTCTGCCTTGTGACTATTTCTCTGCATCTTCTTGCCATTGAGATCGTGTCAAAAGCGAGGTGCGGGGATAGCGCGAGCGATAAAATGAATGAGGTTGTTGGCTGAATTCAAATTGTACCTTGAAATTTTCCGAGGGTTTGTACTCGAGCCCTGCACCGGAGACAAAAAAATCGTGCTTACCAAAATTTTGCTGTCCGAAATCTGCAAAGGGTCTGTGAATAAAACCGAGCTGTAGATACATGGTGAGGGGATTTGAGATCTGATACTGCATCGTATTCAGATAGATCCCCTGGGTCATGCTGTTTCCGCCAAAAGACCCAAAGGAGAGTGTGTAACTATGGCTCATCGTAAATTTATTCGGATCGAGACCGAACAAACCGACCATGTTTTGGACGTTACTCGGCTTGGTTAACGCGTGTGTCATATCGACATTGGCGTCTTTTTTAAATTGAGCTGAGACAAGCGCCGGAAGGAAAAGTACAAGAAACGCGGTTTTGAGTAAAGTCTTATTTTCCATATTGTTACCCTCGCTTACTTCGACAACTAACTTATTTACTATAAAATAGAAGATTCTTTCAAAAAATCAACAAGTTTCTCTACAACATTTCCTCAACAAAAGAAAGCACAACGTCAATTCTTCTATTCTGCGCCCGGCCGACTTGCGTCTCATTGCTGGCAATCGGTTTGCTTTCACCATACCCTATCGCTGTGATTCGACTGTCATCCAAACCCATATTTGCCAGAAGATATTTTTTCACAGCCATTGCGCGCTCATAGGAGAGGTTCTCGTTATACTGGTCGTTGCCGATGGAGTCGGTGTGACCTTCAATTGTCACAGAAGCGTTTGGAAATTTGCGCATGGCGCGTTGAACCGTTGTAAGAAGGCTGAAATACTCAGGCTCAATGGTTGCTTTCCCGGATGGGAAAGTAAGACCGAGTAACCTGAGAATAATATCGGTCCCTTTACGCAAGACAACCGCCTCATTGCTGGAAAACATGTTTTCCAAAGACTGGAATTTTTCTTCTCTTTGCCTTTTAAGCTCCAATTTGTATTGCTTCTCTTGCAGTTCGGCCTGAAGCCCTTTTTCTTTTTCTTTATATTTCAGAAGCTCTTCATTTAGGCGCTTGAGCTCTCCATTTTTTTCTTCGATTGCTTCTAAGAGCTGTTTTTTCTCCTTGAGAAGATTTTCGGTGATTTTATGAATTCTGCGCAACGGTTTATCCAAACCTTCATCGAACTGTGGAGCAAAACCCAAAACCTGAGCGATGTCCTCGATGAGAATCTCTCGATCGAGAACAAAATTTTCCCACTCCTGTTGATTTTTTTTCAAACGCTTAATTTGTCTCGTAAAAAAAATCGCGTGGCGGGCTTCCACTTCAGCCGCTTCCGCTTTCTCTCTGGCATTGGATTCGGATCGCCGGTTGCTATTTAGAATAGCTTCCGCCTCATTCAACAACTTCTGCGCATTGGCAAAAATAATGGGAGTGTATTTGTCGGCTTCCTCCCTTTTCGCTTCACGAACCAAGTTTCGAACCGTCCCGATAATGCTCGCTTTGATAGCAATGAGCTCCGCTTTGCGATAGAGCCTATCGATGAGAGGCACCTTTTTTCTGGCTGTTTTCACATCGCCCTTTTCAAGCTTTTTGCTGGAGTCGAGAAACTCACCCTCCGCATTTTCAAACGTTTCTTTGGCATATTTAGGCGAGTTTGCTTTCAACGCATCCTCCCGGGCTTGCAAGGTCGTTGCAAAAGTGACTTTCCCAAGCTTTATCACTTGCAGGCATTGTTGCAGTCTGGCATTGACTTCTCTCAACTTCTTTTCGATATCCCGTAACTGCCTGCCACCTTCAAAATCCTTTATCGCCTCCTTGTATCTTTGATTCGCCTGTTTGAAAAATTGAGGAGAGAGAATATTGCCGTGCGCGGACTGTACTTGAACCAACATTTTTTCCGTTTTACTAAAAAGGGTCTCCTTCAATTCATCTGAGTTTTGAGCATACGCCGGCACGGCTATGATGCAAACACAAAAAAGAACTGCATAGACGGTCCGCTGTGTCAGCTTTTTTCGCATTCCCAATGTCTCCATAGTTAATGAAAATGGTTTATCTTTTCCCCTTTAACCTTTGCCTGTAAACCATACTCGGACAAACAAAGTTTCGATTTTATAGTACTTAATTTTTGAAGTTTTGTCAAGTACAAATTATTCCCAGCGGCGAAGCCCCAAATGTTTAAATGACTTGCTTTGTCGTGGCCCAAACTATGGTGCTATAACCAGCAGTCATTAAGATTCGCTGTCATTGACTGGGCTGAATTGTCTAAAATGACGCCAAAGGCAAATGACCCAATGACTTAATGACGGGTCGTGTCATTCGCTTCGCGTCATTTAGCTATTTTCTTGCCCCGACAGTCATAAACTTAAAAGAACAAAAGGCCGGTCGGGGCTTGCAAAAAAATGCAAAAGTTCAGAAGTAATACTCTAACCACGATTTAGTTGACTCAAAGCGAAATAAATCGTACATTAAATAATAAATCGGGTAGGAAGAAATGAAACTCACTTCCCTTATTTTGACATTTTGGATTATGGCCGCGAACGCTCTGATATCGCAAGAGCAGCATAGTCAATTCACCCAAATCTTACAAAGTTACGTAGAGCACGGACGGGTCAATTATAACGAATTATGCGAGGACGTCCGATTGCAAGGATATATCAAGCGCCTGTCCCGAACCAACCCCGACACGATAACCGATGACAAAGCCCGGCTCGCTTTTTGGCTGAACGCCTACAATGCGTTTACCTTAAAAGTGATCTGCGAGCATTATCCCCTTAAAAGTATCAACGAGCTGCATTTCGGCGGTTTGTATATCGGATCGCTTTTAAAAAAAACGATTTGGGATAAGAAATTCATCGTCATCAACAACAACGAAATGTCATTGAATGACATCGAGCACGGAATCGTGCGAGCCGTTTTTAAAGACCCGCGGGCACATTTTGCGCTGGTGTGCGCTTCCAAATCGTGTCCCACTCTTCGTTCCGAAGCCTACGAGGCCGACAAATTAGAGGAGCAGCTCGACGAGCAGGGCCGAATCTTTTTTAGTGAAAGCGACAAGAATTTCTTTACGATCGAAAAAAAACAAGCGCAGCTTTCCAAAATTTTGGATTGGTACGCAGACGATTTTGGAAATAATGACGAAGAGATTTTGCTTTATGTCGCACGTTTTTTACCGGATGAATTGGCGGCAGCTATCAAAGCCAATCCGGGGAAATGGAGCATCAAACATACAAAATACGACTGGAGTCTGAATGAATAAAAACCTTCATTAGTGTCTGAACGAAAACAACCTTATCTTCGCGAAGGCCTCCTGGCCTAAGGTAATTCCTGCTTAGCATGGCGAGGACGCCTTCGCGAAGAGGTCTTTAAATCGAGCATTTTTCGAGTTTTCGTTCAGACACTAGTTAGGGCTAATCGTCTCATTCAGCGGAGAAATGGAGCACTGGTCTAATGAAGTAAAAGAGGGCTCTGTTGTAAACTTGTAAAAATCCATTACTCCAACAATCCAATACTCCGTTCGATTAATTATTAAGAGCTTAACATATGTCACTCTTTTACAGAAAAAACAAAAGAGGAAAAGTAAATCACATAACATAAGGAGGAAGTCATGTTACAAAAACTTATCCACACTAACAGCGGCGACCGTAACGCTTTGATCGCGCGTGTTGCCTTAGGCGTGGTTATTCTACCACACGGTCTGCAAAAACTACTGGGCATGTTCGGAGGCGCTGGGTTTTCCGGGACAATGGACTTTTTCACAGGTACCCTCGGAGTACCTGCGGTTTTCGTTTTTCTGATTATCATGGCCGAGTCGTTTGGAGCGTTAGGCTTGATCGCCGGGATCTTGACTCGTTTTACCGCAGCCGGCATCACGCTCGTTATGCTCGGAGCGGTGTTTATGATGCACTGGCAAAACGGTTTCTTCATGAATTGGTTCGGTATCGAAGGGCAAGGCCACGGTTTTGAGTATCATCTGCTGGCAATTGGTTTGGGAATCATCTGCACCGTTGCTGGAGGAGGCAAATGGTCCCTGGATGTCAAACTCTCCGAGCGCTTGTCTTCTGCCCAAGATGTGAAAGTAGTAGAAGAATCTGAGATGAAGGAAACAGCCTGACCAACATACAAACCCAACTATCAGAACTCAGGGCTAGCGTTCGTCCAAAAGTTTGTCTTCTAGAAACGCTGTCGGAAAGTGTGTTTCCCTTCGCGACGGCGTCCTCGCCGAGCAGACTCTATGCTGAAAAGCCCTCGGCGAGACGCCTTTGGGAAGGGATTTAGGCTTTTCCGACCGCGTTTCTAGCTGTTGTTTTGTGAAGCCCTATTTCAAAAAAGAGAAAGCGTCTAACCTTATGCTGCATTAAATTATCATTAGCAACCTCATTTGAGGGAACCAATTCTGTTCTTTAGACTTCAATTAATATAGCCTTGATTTCTTCAGCAGACACATGTTTTTACAGGAGGGTAGAGGAGCGTTCTTGCCGGTCCGAATTATCCCCCTTGGAGAGGAAGCTGGTGCGAGATTTCCAGGAACGAACGGTGCTTTTTGAAAGGAGGTGAGGAGCGGCAACTTTTTTGGTTTCGGCAGTCATTATCTACCTGACCCTTTTCCTGCGGACTTTTTCGATGGAAAGGACGTTTTTGGAGAATACCCTAACTAAGTTTAAGGAGGTGTACGATGACAAATCTGAAGCCGTTTTTTTGTTTATTGACTGTTTTATTCGTTTTTTGGGCGTGCACTAAAGAAAGAACCACTCCACTCGAAGGCGCCTGGAAGATGGTCAAGGGTACCTACACAGATCTGGAGTCCAACCAAAAAATCGAAACCGACGAGTCGCAGCGATTTTGTATTAAAATCATGAGCGGCCACCACTTTTCCGTTATCGAAATGTTTAAAGACAAGCCGGACTCGCTGTTTTTTGCTGCTGTGGGAACGTACAAATTGAGCGATGACGTGTACACCGAAACCTATGAGGCGAGCAATGTCGGATACCAGATTGGCGCTTCGCGCGAATTTGTTTATAACTTGCAGGAAGACCGTTGGACGCTTAATCGCTCGCAAGAAGAAATGGACCTGCAGGAAACCTGGGTACGGGTAGCTCAAAAGTGACCGGATGGCTTCCAAGCCTGCTTTAAAAGTCCTTCTGCTCTATGTTCTCGGTCTCTTTTTTGGAAAATATTTTGACGCCCCACCCGGTATTTTGTTGTCCGTGTGTACGCTCTTTGTCATCGCTGTCATGGTTTTGTGGCTCCGGGAAAAAGCCGCTTCTTCACTCATTGAGATCTGTTTAGCTCTCGGCTTGATATTGTTAGGCGCAAGCCGGTATGAATTTTCTTCAGGTCATTTTCCACCACATCACATTTCCAATTTTGCCAACAGCCGCGATGCCGTAGCGATTACCGGGGTCGTTGTCCGCTATCCCGAAAAGAGAGTCGATAAAGTCAATTTACCAGTGGCGGTGAAAGAAATCTTTGCGAATGGTCAGGTGTTTCAAACGCAGGGGACCATTCTGATCCGTATCGACGAGCTCGATAAGCCGATTCATTACGGCGATGAGATCCTCTTACGTGGCAAGCTCCGGAGGCCGCGAGATCAGCGCAACCCGGGGGAATTCGATTACCGTGCCTATCTGACGGCGCAAGGAATCTCTGGTCTCATGTCAGCCGGAACCAGCTCACAGGTGCAGGTTATGTCGTCCGGCCACGGTCATTGGCTGCTTCGACGCCTCATTTTTCCTGTTAAGTCATACCTCGACGAGTATATCGGACACAACCTCCCGGCCCGTGAATCCATGCTGCTACGCGGCCTGCTCATCGGAGAACGCGGCGAAATGTCCGTTGAATTACGCGAGGTGTTTTCGAAACTTGGTGTTTTTCATATTTTGGCCGTCTCCGGGTTGCACGTGGGTTTTGTCATTCTCATTTTTATGGGTCTTCTTGGTTTCCTGAGAATCCCATATACTGCCCGCGTCCTGCTGACCATAGCTGCTTTGGTCTTTTATGCTTATCTCACCAATCTGAAACCACCCGTGGTTCGCGCGTCGATGATGAGCAGCTTGCTTCTTTTTAGCACCGTTTTACAACGAAAAAACGACGTCTTCAACACATTGGCCGTCGCGGCGCTGTTCATCCTTATCAGCAACCCGTTGGAGCTTTTTCAGCCCGGCTTTCAACTTTCCTTTGCAGCCGTGACCGCGATCGTTTATATGTATCCAAAACTAAGAAGCGTGCTCCGGATTCACCCTCTGTTTGACAAGTTTAAACAGAATATTCTTATTCGCTATCCGGTCGAGTTGTTTTTGATTTCGGCTGCTGCGTTTTTGGGGACGCTGCCTTTTAGCATTCTTTATTTTGAACGCCTGCCCCTTTTTTCGTTAGCCGCCAATCTCGTGGTTATTCCGCTTGCTTTTTGTGGTTTAGCAACGGGTATCACAGCGACCGTGGTCCATCTCATGATTCCGGTTATCGGACAATATTATGCCGCCGCGAGCTGGTTTTTTTTGCATTATCTCATCGAAATCGTAGAATGGGCCGGGCGTTTGCCGCATGCTTCTTTGGAGCTGCATCGATTTTCCGCTGTTGCCGCTCTGTTCTATTTTTCCGGCTTGTTGATCGTCTTCAATGTCAGGCAGCCGCGCGCCCGGCGCTGGCTCCTTATTTACGTGCTCGCCCTTTTAAATATTTTGCTCTGGAGCTCGCTCGACCGTTCCCGCAACACTTTGCGAATAACCTTCTTTGACGTCGGACAGGGGGACGCGGTGCTACTGACTTTCCCGGACGGCCGGCATGCGCTTATCGATGGCGGTCCGACAGGACAGAATTACGATGCCGGGGAATGGGTTGTCGCTCCATATTTGAAACGGAACGGGATATCGGAAATCGATGCGCTCATCCTCTCACACGCCGATGCGGATCATCTCGGAGGACTCCCTTTTATCATGCGCAATTTCAAAGTACACGAGATTTGGGATAACGGGCAGGCGAAACCCACTGAGCTTTATCAAGAGTATGTGGCTTTGATCGATAGCCTTCATATCAAAAGACGCGTGTTGCGAGCCGGGGATGCGCTATCCGCTTTCAATCCCGTTCGTTTCTTTGTCATCCATCCAACCGAGCGTTTTTTAACCGACTTCGCAGATGATGTCAACGAGGGCTCCTTGTCGCTGCGAATGAGCTACGGAGAAATCGATTTTCTGCTTTCCGGGGATATCGAACAGGAGGGCGAGAAAGAGATAACCCGGTTTGGCGATCTGCTCAAAAGCGAGGTATTGAAAGTAAGCCACCATGGCAGCCGCACATCCAGCACGCCGGCGTTTGTCAACCTGGTGGAACCACAGCTTGCGGTCATTTCCGTGGGCGAGTTGAACAAATTCGAGCATCCGCACCCAGAAGCGCTCGAGCGGCTTCAGGCTGCCGGCGCAGAAATCTTGCGCACGGATCGCGACGCAGCCGTGATTCTTGAAACCGACGGCAGGCAAATCAAACGAGTTCAATGGCGATGAAAAGGAGGTCTTATGATTAAGAAAGAAAAAAGTGGTTTCGTAACCGTTTTACAAATGGAGCAGGGTAAAGTGAACGCCCTGGATATGGAATTGCTCACTGAATTAAAATCTGAGTTTGAACAACTCAGAGAATCCGGGGCCAAGGCTGTTGTGCTTACCGGCGCCGGATCGAGCTTTTCTGCCGGCGTCGATCTGTTTCGTATTCTCAACGGTGGGAAAGCGTATCTCAACTCGTTTTTGCCGGCTTTAAACAATGCGGTGTTGAACCTATTCACATTTCCAAAGCCAGTCGTCGCGGCTGTGAACGGACATGCCATCGCCGGCGGCTGTGTGCTCGTGTGCGCCTGCGATTATCGTATCATGAGCAAAGGAGAGGGGCGAATCGGCGTCCCGGAATTACTCGTCGGAGTGCCGTTCCCCTCGATACCTTTGGAAATCATGCGTTTTGTGGTTCCAAAGCCGAGGCTGCAAGAAGTCATTTATCTGGGACAAACGTATCTGCCCGAACAAGCGCAAAAATATGGCCTCATCGATGAGATTGTCACGCCGGAGGATGTACTCGAACGTGCCTGTAAACAGGCGGAACGGCTTGCAGCCATACCTGAGGAGACCTTTCAGGTGACGAAGCGCCTTCTTCGACAGCCTTTAATAGAAAATTATGAACGGTTTGGAAAAAAGTTCGATTCCGAAACCTCCGAAATCTGGGGCTCTGCGAAAATTCATGACGTCATCCGGAATTACCTTGAAAAAACAATTGGTAAGCGTTGATGGCGCGCATCACGTAACGCTAACGTCCCGTTTGGGCGAGCATACATGATTCTGTTGATTGAGAACTCTGTCAGGGTTTGAGTCTTCAATAATGTCTTTATATAGCATGC
>JBHHWX010000140.1:0-12029 GCA_046756745.1 bacterium
ACTACTGCTCCAATGGAGCCACTTCTTTCAAGCGAAGTCTTGGAAGAAGCTTAGACTCTTAAGCTTATTTTAATAATATATAAAGTACATTCGGCCAATTTTCTTACCCAGCACCCAAAAGATTACGTTCTTTGCCTTACAATCTCCCATTTGTAGCAATGAATCAGTACGTCCTTCCCAGAACCTTACGATCCTTCCCATAAAGCGAAGCGAGGAGGTCAAAATTGACAAGATTTGAAAAAAGAGGTGACGCCATGTTAATAAAGAAACTGTTATGCGCCACGTCATGGTTGATTATTTCCGTTATTTATGCTTATGAATCTAACAGCCAAATACTCATCGCAAGTGTCGATTCAGCAGATGCTTTAGCTTATGGAAATGCCAGAAAGCTTGTCGTGAGTCGCGATGGCGAAAGCGGTGTGTTTGTCTTCTGATGATGGAGCCGACAGCAGCGAGGTCCCCGATCTCCGGGTGCAGCGGGTAATTAGTAGCGGCGAGCCTGTCTGGCCTGACAACGGCATATTAATCACGGACCAATTCACTTCCGCCAACGTAGCCATCCCCAATCCGGCGGTAAGTGATGGTGCAGGCGGGGCCATTATTCTATATTCGGATAGCACTGGAGCCAAGCTTCAAAGAGTTAGCTCTCAAGGGAGTTTTGGCTGGAATGAAGGAGTTAAGTTGTTCCCCGTCGGACGGCAAATGATACCAGACGGCTCTGGGGGAGCCATTGTTGCTGGAGTGCGGCAGGGGCTCGGTAGTGTTAGCCTTAAATATATTGTTGGGGCGCAAAGGGTCGACTCTAGTGGGCAGATACTTTGGGGCGATAAGGGAGTGAGTATCACAGAATTAGCTGACGATTTAACAAGATCAGTTGACATGGTGATTGATAAAGATGGAAATAGCATTTTTGTTTGGCATGACAAACGAACTGGAACTTTTGATATTTATGCCCAAAAACTAAATATAAACGGTGAGCCTCAATGGAGTCAAGACGGAGTTAATGTAAGCTCTTTCCAATCTTCAAAAACTAATTTCTTTGCAGGAATAGCTTCCGACCAATTATCTGGAGCAGCGTGAGCGATTTCGAAACTATGTTTTTTTCGGATGATGTTTATAACAACTTCTCTCCAGATAACGAACAGGTCTTCGGCAGTTTGCAGGATTATTTCGAATTCCAGTCACACGGAATCTTGACCATCACCGGACAGGTGATCAATCCCAGTGTGAAGGGCATCCCCACCTGGCTGAACATGGGGAGCAGTTTGCCTTACAACTCTTTGTTTGAATCCGATGACCTTTTAGAAGATGCAATTAACAGAGCAGTTACTGATTCTGCTTGGAACTGTAATTACGACGTTGTCGCAATACTTGTATCACAAGATGACTGGACATGGTACCAGACAGGTGTAGCTTGGTTTCAAAGTTCTTTTTTCGCCAGTAACTTTCCTGCCAGTTTTGATTTTGCAAACTGGTTCGGTGGCTATGTGTTTAACGAGCGCAATGCGGCCGAGTACAGGGACTCCAACCAAGCGACATTCAGTCATTTTGTTCAAACAAGAAAGTTGACTTTGCTGAGATGAATCGTAGCTCTTGCGCATAGCTATTTTAACGTGATGCGCACTTCTTAGAGAGAACGAAAAAGTTGAAACTATTCGAGATTCTTTCCCGCAATACCTATTGGCCCTCGCCAGAAAAGTACATAGCATGTCCACTTTTCTTATAGCTCATGCTCATTCTACCCAATCCCTCAAAAACTGCACCAACAACAGCACGCCAACACCGGTGCCGCCTTTAGGAATATACGCGCTTTCCTGGCTCGTCCAGGCGGTGCCGGCGATATCCAGGTGCGCCCAAGGATAGTCGGTAAAATTCTCCAATAATGCAGCCGCCGTAATCGCCCCGCCGGGTTTACCCCCGATATTTTTCATGTCGGCATAATCGCTTTTGATCTGGTCGTGATAATTTTCCCATAACGGAAGCTGCCAAACCCGCTCACCGCACTTTTCTCCGGCGCGTTGCAGCTTGTCGAGCAGCGTTTGGTCGTTGCCTAACAACCCGGAAGCATGATGGCCCAAAGCGATGACACACGCCCCGGTCAAAGTGGCCAGATCCACAACGGCTTGGGGCTGATAGCGTTGCGCATAAACTAAGGCGTCGGCTAAAACTAACCGTCCTTCAGCATCCGTATTGATGATTTCGATGGTTTTACCGTTGCTCGCAGTGAGGATGTCCCCCGGCTTCATAGAGCTGCCGCTCGGCAGATTCTCGCTCGCCGGCACAAGTCCCACCACATGGAGCGGAATCTCCAATTCCGCGATGGCGCGCATGGCGCCGATAACAGCCGAGCCGCCGGACATATCGAATTTCATCTCCTCCATCTTGTCGCCCGGCTTGATAGAGATGCCGCCGCTGTCAAACGTGATGCCTTTGCCAACCAAAACAAGCGTTTCTAAATCGGAGCGGTCCATATTATGTTCGAGAACAATAAACCGGGGCGCTTCCTGACTACCCTGAGATACGCCCAGCAAGGCGCCCATTTTGAGCTCTTCCATATCAGCGCGGTTTAAAATTTGGCAATTGAGACCAAACTGCTGCGCCATTTCAGCAGCGATGTTAGCCAGGCGAGTCGGCGTCAACCAATTTCCAGGATGATTTTGCAAATCCCGGGAGAAATTCGCCGCCTCTGCGGTTTTCCTGCCGGCCTCCAGACCTTGCTGAACCCATTCCACATACTCCGAAGTCTGTATGAAACACACAAGCTCATTGATTTTGAATGTCCCTTCTTCAGAAGGACTCTTAAATTTGTTGTACTGATAAGAAGCCAAAACTGCGCCTTCGACGACCGACTGCGTCAACTCACGCAATGGTCCGTTTTTGGGCTGAAACGTTTCAACCGCAAACGAGATTTCTTCGACGCCGATTTTTAACACCATTTTCGCTGCCGACCCGGCGGCTTGGCGCGCTTTTTCCAAATCGCATTTTTCTTCCTGGCCTAAGCCCACCAGCACGACGCGATCCGCTGCGACACCATCCGGATGGTAGAGCAGTGCGGTTTCGTTGAGTTTCCCTTTGAAATCTTTGTTTGCCTGAAAATCGTTAAAAACTTTTTGCAGACCCGCATTGTCCAGGTTTTTTAATCCCTGCGCCCCTTGAAAAAAACCAACGATGAGCGCTTGACATTTTTCATCGTCGATAACAGTTTGTAAACAGCTTATTTTCATATAACAGCTTCTCCGCTTATTTCAGCATCTGAATCAATCGACTATTCATTTTATGAGCGCTAATTTTACTCCCGACTTCTTCGGGGGTGAGAATACCCACTTCCGTAATAACTCCTGTAAAAAGCTCCAGAGGCGTTTCGTCAAAATAATAATTTTCAATCGATGTTTCCGGCGGCGGGTCCCCCCAGACCTCGATGGGATCCCGAAGCGGTTCTTTTTTGGGGCTCAGTTTTTGTGACATAAATTTACTCGACTCACACGCGGCATAACATGGGACAACTGCTTCTCTTGCGAGCAGACAGATCGCTTTTGTGCCGATTTTATTCACCAGCGTCGTTTCGGAAACGCTATCCACGCCTAACAGAATCACATCGGCACGCTCAACTCCCATACCAAAAGCCGCATCGATGACGTACAACGTCGGGATGCCTATCTTCGACAATTCAAAAGCACGCTCTCTGCCTTCGCATACCGGACGCGATTCTGTCAAGATAACTTGAAAGCTCTTGTTGGCAGCTTGCGCCCTTTTTATAATCTCCATGATCGTGCTGCTGTTGCTATGGGTCAACACAACGCCATCGGATGGAATCAGCTCTGCTCCGAGCTCAGCGACTTTCGCAACCGCCTTTTTCGAGATCTCCTCGAATCTCTGAGCTTCACCAGCGATCTTTCTCGACATGACTAAAGTATCTTGTGACGTTTCGTTTTCAATCGTAAATAAAATCTCGTTGAATAAGTTTGTCAACTGAGACATGTTAGGCTGAGCTTTGAGAGTTTCACCGATAACGCGCTCCACTTCGGAAATGAGATCGGAGAAATCATCGTTCGATTTCTCTTGTGTCAGGGCCTCTAAACAATCGATCGTTTTTTGGGCGATGACCCATGCCCCTGAACTGTTATCTTCCTTGACTTTCTCTAATAGTTTTTTATAGTAATCTGACATTTTTTTTCATGATTTCGTACATCGCAGCGCACACGTTACGTTTGTGTTATTCCTACATGAGTCCACTCCAAAAAGCTTCGGAGTGCAAAACTTTAGTTTTGCACTGTTTCAATGAAGGCCGCAACGCTAAAGCGTTGCACTCCAATTTTAGGGAGAGCTCCTACATAATTCGGCCAACAAAATCTTGAAACTGCTGCATAAAATGAGTTGGCCAGCCCCCCAAGCCCAAGGTTCCCAACATCGCAAGCGCAAGAGTCAATGAAACGGTTGGCAGGAAAACGGCGCCTTTGATGTCGCTGTCGGATTTTTTCATAAACATCACCACAACAACGCTTAAATAATAATACAAGGATATCATAGAGTTGATGACGGCGATGACAACAAGTGGAATATGGCCAGCCTTGACAGCCGCCGTAAACAAATAAAATTTACCCACAAACCCAGCGGTTGGCGGAAGACCTGCCAACGAGAACATAAAGAGCGCCATCATGACCGCAACCAGAGGACGATGATTGGCCAGACCTTTGAAATCATTGAACTCCAGCAGCTCCCCGTCTTCCGTGCTCAACATTGAAATGATAGCAAAAGCGCCGATGTTCATAAAGGTATAAGAAAGCAAATAAAAAATGACGCTGGAAGCGCCCAGCTCATTCCAAGCTACAATTCCGACAAGAGTATAACCTGCATGAGCGACAGAAGAATAGGCCAGCATTCGCTTGATGTTTGTTTGACCAAGTGCGGCTAAATTACCAACGGACATGGTTAAAACGGCAAGAACCCACAGGATGATCGTCCAGTCCGGAACCGCGCCGTCTGTCGCGGAAAAAACGACGCGCAGCAATGCGGCAAACCCGGCTGCTTTCGAGCCGGTCGCCATAAAAGCGGTCACTGGCGTCGGCGCCCCCTGGTAGACGTCGGGCGCCCACATATGAAATGGCGCGATGGCAATTTTAAAACCCAACCCCACAACGATGAGCACCCCGCCGAGTATCATGTACAGGTTATCAGACAAAGGAACGCTTGCCACATTCACGGCAATTTTCTGTAGATCGAAGCTGCCGTTAGCTCCGTAAATAAATGCAATACCATAGAGCAAAAAACCGCTGGAAAACGCGCCGAGTAAAAAGTATTTAAACGCCGATTCGAGCGAAAGCGCCTCGGTACGCTTGAGCCCCGCTAAAATATACAGAGAAATGGATAACGTTTCAAGGCCTAAAAACATGATCAGCAGATGGGTGCTGCCGGCCATCAACAACATCCCGACGGTTGCGAACAGCAAAACAGCAAAAAACTCCGTGTAGAGTAGATAGCCGCGTTCATGTGAATTCATGGACATCAAAACACAAAGCCCGGCGCCGAGCAAGAAAATCAAATTAAACGTCAGAGCAAAATTGTCTGCAACCACAAGCCCGCCGAATGCGGACCCGTTTTGATCCCAAAGCTGCACGGTATAATAACTCGAAATCAGGATGCCCACAAGAGAAATCCCAAAAAGCAGGGTTCTCTTGGGTTTGGGCATAAAAATCCCGACGCCAAGAACCACAAAGCCCGCCAGGGCCAACGACACCACCGGGAGGATAACGGAAAAATTTATGGGAGATGTCAAGAGATCGTTCATTTTCTCGCCAAAGATTTCTCATCCATCATGAGAGTTTGAGCTTGTTTTTGACGCACACTGTGAATCAATTCATTCACAGTTGGCTCCATCTTCTTCAAAAAAACATTTGGATAAACCCCGATGAAAACGATAAAAATCAGAATCGGCACTAAAACCGTGATTTCTCGTTTCGATAAATCCAACATTTGTTGATTCTCTTCCTTGTCCAACTTACCGAACATGACGCGTTGAAACATGGTCAGCATATAAACGGCGGCCAAAATGATGCCTGTTGCCGCCACAACAGCGTAGGCCTTACTGGTCATAAATGTTCCCAAAAGGATTAAGAATTCTCCGATGAAGCCGTTGAGTCCCGGCAAACCGATTGACGATAAGGTGACAATCATAAAAAAAGCGGTTAAGACCGGCACCTTTTTAGCTAATCCTCCGAAATCAGCGATCAGCCGCGTATGTCGCCGTTCGTAAAGCATGCCGACGATGAGAAACAGGGCGCCTGTGGACAGGCCATGGTTGACCATTTGCAGAAGCCCGCCTTGTAACCCTTCAGTATTGAGAGCAAAAATACCGAGCATCACAAAACCTAAGTGGCTGACACTGGAATACGCAACCAGCTTTTTCAAGTCCGGCTGCACCATCGCGACTAAGGCGCCGTAAATAATTCCGATAACACCTAAGGTAAAAATCCAGGGCGTAAATTGGCTGACGGCGTCAGGGAAAAAAGGTAAACAGAAACGCAAAAAGCCATAGGTTCCCATTTTAAGAAGCACACCGGCCAGTATCACGCTGCCGCCGGTTGGCGCCTCGACATGAGCATCCGGCAGCCAGGTATGAAAAGGGAAAATTGGAACTTTGATCGCAAAGCTCAATCCAAAGGCTAAAAACAGCCAGGTTTGGAAACCCAGTGGGATGTTGATTTGTTGCAGCGCTAAAATATCAAATGTATAATTTCCGGTTTGCCCGCCGTGATAAAAATACATCACTAAAATGGCGACCAACATCAGCAGACTGCCGACCATGGTGTAGATGAAAAACTTGACAGCGGCATAAATACGTCTCTCTCCTCCCCATATGCCGATGAGAAAACACATCGGAATCAGCATCACTTCCCAAAAAACATAGAACAGAAATAAGTCGAGAGAAACAAACACACCCAAAATTCCGGTTTCCAACATGAGCATCGAAATCAGGTAACCTTTAAGATTTTTTGTGATGCTGTTCCACGAAGAAAGGACGACCAGGGGAGTCAAGAAGGTCGTCAACAGCACCATGAAAAGGCTGATGCCATCAAGTCCCAATTTAAATTGCACGCCCAAGGCCGGGATCCAGGAGCGCGTTTCCATAAATTGCATTGTGCTTTCCGGCTCAAACAGAACATAGACCGGCAGCGAAACCAAAAATGTCGCGAGAGTGGTCATCAAGGCGGTTATCTTGAGCTCTTTAGGCTTATCGTTTTTGATGAAAAAAATCGCACAAGCTCCAGCCAGCGGTAGAAATGTTATGAGGGTTAATATCGGAAAATTCATCATATTATCTTATTAAAAAATAACCGATTATCAGTACGACGCCGGCCACGATGGACAACGCATAATTTTGTACGAGTCCGGTTTCGACACGTCGGAATTTCTCGCTCAACCCGAGAATCATCTTCGCGACAGAATTGACCAGGCCGTCTATGATACGGATATCAAGCCATTTCCAAAGGATCGAATCTGAAATATAGTTCACAGGACGCACAACGAGGTAATCATAAAATTCATCAACGTACCATTTGTTAACCAAAAACTTGTAGACATGTTTAAGCTTTTCTGACAGCTCGTATGGCGTCGCCGGTTTGGCGACATAAAACAAGTACGCGAAGCCGATGCCCATGAGAGCAATCAATGTGGAAATAACCATGAAGGCGATTTCCAGGCCAAATAAATCGGGATGCTCGACCTGGGGGAAAACCGGTTCGAGAAAATGCTCGAATTTGTTAAACAGATGCGGAATACCGACGAGTCCGCCGACAATCGACAAAAACGCTAATATTGCCAGCGGAATCGTCATTACGCGCGGAGATTCGTGAATATGTTTTTCAACCTCGTCAGAGACCCGCGAATGACCGTAGAAAGTCAAATAAATGAGCCGGAATATATAAAACGCTGTCAGACCGGCAACAGCAGCTCCTGCAAACCATAAGAGAAAGCTGCCGTACAGCTCATCACTCACCGTCCGCCAAAGGATTTCATCTTTCGAAAAAAATCCCGACAGGAAAGGCACGCCGGCAAGGGCCAGGGATCCAATCAAAAACACTTTGTAGGTCACCGGGAGTTTATTTTTCAGGGCGCCCATCTTCATCATATCGGTTTCATTGCCGAGAGCGTGCATCACGCTGCCGGCGCTTAAAAACAACAGAGCTTTAAAATAGGCGTGGGTGCTGACATGAAAAATGCCGGCTCCAAAGGCTCCCACACCGCACGCTAAAAACATATACCCAAGCTGGCTGATGGTTGAATAAGCGAGGACCTTTTTAATATCGGTGCTGACCAAAGCGATGGTCGCGGCTAAAAATGCCGTGAGAATTCCGACCGAAGCGACAACAGTCATGGCTGTATCGGACAGCAGAAAAAGCACATGACAGCGTGCAACCATATAAACGCCGGCCGTCACCATGGTTGCTGCGTGTATCAAAGCCGACACCGGCGTCGGCCCGGCCATGGCGTCGGGGAGCCAAATGTAAAGCGGGATTTGAGCGGACTTCCCGATCGCCCCGACAAAAAGTAACAATGCGATTGCCGTTGCCATGCCGGCGTCCAGGGCGCTTGGCGCCTGGCTAAAAACCCCTTTAAAACTCAATGACCCAAAGATGGTGAAAATGAGAAACATGCCCAACAGAAACCCGAAGTCACCGATCCGGTTAACAACAAAAGCTTTCCGGCCGGCGTAGGCATTCTTATCATCTTCGAACCAAAACCCGATGAGCAAATATGAGCACAACCCCACTCCCTCCCAACCGACAAATAAGAGAAGAAAGTTGTCGGCCAGAACCAAGATGAGCATTGAGAAGGTGAACAAGTTCAAGTAAGAGAAATAACGGGCAAATCCCGCATCCCCGGCCATATAGCCGATGGAATAGATATGTATGAGCAATCCTACGCCGGTAATCACTAAGAGCATAACCAGCGATAGCGGATCGATGAGAAAAGCAACCTGAACCTGAAGATCTCCGGCGTCGATCCAGGTGTAAATCGTCTTGCTTAACGAGCGGTCGTGCGGCGCTAACTCGATAATTTCGAAAAATACCAGAGCGGACACGATAAAAGCACAACCGATCGCAGCGCTTGCGATGGCGCCGATTTGCTTTTCGTTGAACCGGTGGCCAAACAGACCGTTGATGAGAAAGCCAAGCAGAGGGAAAAGCGGGACAATCCAAATGTATTCAGTCATCGACTACCATTTCATGATATTAATTTCATCGACGTGAACCGTTTCTTTTATGCGATAGATCGCGACGATTAACGCCAGCCCGACCGCCACTTCGGCGGCTGCGACCACCATAACAAAAAAGACAAAGACTTGACCGTCGAGGAGATTGAGCTGCTTTGAAAAAGCGACCAAACTAAGATTCACGGCATTCAGCATCAGCTCGATAGACATGAAGATCACGATGGCGTTACGCCGGCTCAAGACGCCGATGACGCCGATGATGAAAAGGATTCCGCTCACAAACAAATAATATGAAATCGATATTTCCATTGTTAGCGCAACTTGCTTTTCGCCAGAACGATCGCCCCGATAATTGCCGATAACAGCAAAACGGATGCGACTTCAAAGGCAAATAAATACTTTGTAAAGAGCAATTCTCCGATCGCTTTGGTGTTCCCAACTCGAGAGATCGCACTCAAAGTTGATGCAGTAGGTGAAGGCGACTGACCCGACTTCAGGATGACGCCGATCTCGGCCAGTAAGATTATGGCTAAAAATATACCAGCTATTTGATAACCCCGCTTAGATTTGGTTTGCCGTTGCTCACTTTTCAGATCGAGCAGCAGGATCACAAACAAGAACAAAACCATGATCGCGCCGGTGTAAACGATGATATGTGCTGTAGCAATAAACGGGGCGTTTAACAACACGAAATGCCCCGCCAGCGCAAACAGAGTCAGGATGAGAAAAAGGGCTGAATAAACCGGATTGCGGTGGACAACAACCACAATGGCGGAGGCGATAGCAACAACTGAAAACAGGAAAAAGAGCAGTGGCACCAAAGTCATAAATCCCTTTAAAAGAAAATCAACGCGACCACTAAAAACAGCGGCACTAAAATCAAAACCGAATACATCATGTATCCAAAGAAGCTCGGCATTTTAATGCCG
The DNA here is from genome assembly GCA_046756745.1 of bacterium. GTDB lineage: Bacteria > Zhuqueibacterota > Zhuqueibacteria > Oceanimicrobiales > Oceanimicrobiaceae > JBHHWX01. Next base: position 10,141 of record JBHHWX010000140.1, read on the forward strand.
TTTTCTTCCGCAATCGACCGAACCATAAAATTAGGTGCGTTGCCGATGTATGTGTTGGCGCCAAAAAAGACGGCGCTGGTCGAAATCGCAAATAGCAAGGGTGTAAAAGAGTGCATTTTTTCTAACAATTCAGCCGATAGTGTGTGATTCATCGCAGCATTGTTCATAAGCAGCAGACCTTCGGAGACTTGCTCTTCAGTCAAGCCGATACTTCCTAATGCAGTATTAAAAAAAGTCAAGTAAGTTGGGGCGTTATCCAGGAAACTCGATAAAGCGCCGGTTATCCAGAAATAGTGTGTGGGTTCCCGGACCGCTTCAACAATAAAGGCGAGATGTCCTTCTGTTCCGGCTTGCAGCATCAGTAGCGCGGGAATAATGGTCATGAAAATTCCGGCAAATAGGATGCCCACCTCTTTTATCGGAAACCAAGTAAATTCGTTTCCTTTCCTGATTTCACTATCTGTGAAACGAACGGAGAGATAAATCATCAGGAGCAGGAAAGCATCGCGGATCACAAATTCTATGGGGGTATGAACGCCAAGAATATTGACCTCGCCCAATTTTACGTAACCGCTAAATAAGACCCCGGCGATGATGCCGACAAGGAAGATCAAGTTGATGAGACCGTCAACCGCCAAGCGCTCCTTTTTGATGACGTGCTCAACGTGTTTTTGGGTCTTCGGCTCGTCAACCACTTCTTCGACCACGACCGTTCCTCCATGTTCTTCGTCCACGTACACATCGAGACCGGTGACGCCATAACCTTTCTCTGAGAACCCTTCCCGGCGGTACATGATGACGTCAAAAATAAAGAACATCGCCAGGAGAGCGATGGACACTAAAGCCATCGGCGGAAAAAGATTTAGCGTCCAAAAAAACGGCACACCGTGTAAAAAGCCTAAAAACAAAGGCGGGTCCCCGAGCGGTGTTAGTGATCCACCGATATTGCTGACCAGGAAAATGAAAAACAAAATAATATGCACTTTGTTTTTGCGCTGCTTATTCATCCGGATGATCGGTCGAATCAAGAGCATGGACGCACCGGTGGTTCCAACCCAGGAAGCGATGACGGTTCCGATCAATAATAAAATGGTATTTGAAACCGGTGAGCCCCATAAAGAGCCTTTCAAATAGATACCCCCAGCTACCGTAAAAAGCGCCCATAGTAAAATGATAAAGGGTATATAATCCGCAATATAAATATGAAGGATCTCATGCAGCGCTTCTCCTTTATGCGCAAAAAGAAAGGGGACTGAAAAAATAACGGCCCATGCGGCCGCAACTTTACCGAAATGATGGTGCCAAAATTTCTCAGCGACTAAAGGAAAAACCGCGATTGAAAGTAGAATCCCGACAAATGGAACGACGCTCCACACCGGCAGCACAGCGCCCAATCCGCCTTCGTGTACACTTTCGGCGCTCTCCAGGATACCCATTTCCTCACCAAGGACGGCAGTGACAGAACAAAACAATACTAAAATCATCATCGAAAGCCACAATTTACGCATTTCACTCCCTTCCGTTTCTGACGTGAATTCACACTATGACGTAAGCTCACCAAAATCGATATTTTTTTGAACGAATTGCGGTGAGAGAAAACAGGCAAGTGTGACTCAATTAGCCGAAATCAATTATAACAATCTTTGTATAAAAGTCAAGAAAATTTTTTAGAACCAGAGGGGTTATTTCGATGGCTTAACTTTTTAAAATACAAGAACATCGTGCATGCAGCAGCCACGAAGACCGGATTCGTTTTAGTAAGGTGTGGGGAGAAAAAGGGGAAAGGGGAAAGGGGAAAGGGGAAAGGGTAGAGGGGAAAGGGGAAAGGGTAGAGTGGAGAGGGGAGAGGGGAGAGGGGAAGAGAGAGGATGGAAGATGGAAAACTCAAC
>JBHHWX010000141.1:0-11982 GCA_046756745.1 bacterium
TCCGGTAAACATAACTAAGATTGCGATGAGTTCGTTCATTTTATATAAAGGTTAATCAGTAGTTTGTATATGTATTTTTTCATAAGGTGCAAGAAATTCATTTAATTTATCGGGTTTCTCTATCTCATCGATATTCAAAAATTGACTTTCATTAATAGAAACCGGAATCTTAGATAAGAGGTCAATATGAGTGCCATTAACCAATATTGGCTTATCCATTGCCCAGGCCGCACCTAATTCTTGTAGAACCCACTTTGAATCGAGGGAGTTTGGAGACAACACAACCAGGAAAACATCGCATTTTGATAGCTCCTTTTTTAGCTTTGTCTGCCAATCTTCGCCAGCACTCAGCATTTCAGTACTAAAAACATTCACATCAGAACGTTGAGACAACAGACGTTGCAGTTTATGAGCGTTTTGAGTATCGGCTGCACTATAGCTTAAAAAGATACGAAGGTTCCCCCTTTGCTGTTTTGTTTTGATATTCAATAACTTGCTAATTCCTTTAATGCGGCTGTAATTTTATCAACGTTTGGCATAAAGTACTCCTCTAAGGGCGGACTATACGGTACCGGCGTATCGATGGATGCAAGCCGTCGAACCGGCGCATCCAAATACTCAAAGACTTCTTGAGAAATGACAGCCGAAATTTCCGCGCCGATACCGCCGGTTAAAGTCGCTTCGTGTACAATCAAAACCCGGTTGGTCTTTTTAACCGATTCCAGGATCATCTCTTTGTCAAAAGGCAGCAGAGTACGCAAATCCAAGACTTCAACTTCGAGGCCGTCGCCGGCACAATGCTGTGCCGCTTCTAACGAGCGCGGCACCATGGAACCGTACGTAATCAACGTAATATCGCGTCCTTTTCGTTTTATCTCAGCCTTTCCAATAGGGACGAGGTAGTCGTCCTCCGGCACTTCATCTTTCACATGCCGGTAGAGCCACTTATGCTCGAAGTAAAGCACCGGATTGTTATCGCGTATGGCAGCCTTCATCAAACCTTTCGCATCGTACGGCGTCGCCGGCGCGACCAATTTCAGGCCGGGAACGTGGAAAAACCAGGCTTCCGGATTTTGCGAATGAAACGGGCCGGCATGCAGGCCGCCTCCAGACGGAAGACGAATCACCATGGGCACCGAGGCCCCCCAACGGTAGTGCGCTTTCGCAGCCATGTTCACGATTTGGTTCCAGCCGCAGGAGACGAAATCCGCGAATTGCATCTCTGCCACAGGACGCAGTCCCATCATGGCTGCGCCGATGGCCACGCCGACAATGGCGATTTCTGCCAGAATCGTATCGACGACACGTTCTTCCCCAAATTCTTCGAGAAAACCCTTTGTGACTTTGAATGCGCCGCCATAAATGCCGATGTCCTCACCCAAACAAAACACATTGTCATCGCGCTGCATTTCTTCGCGAAGGCCTTTGGAGATGGCTTCTATATAAGTGATAGTGCTCAATGTTTGTGAGCTTTCTTCCTTTGTGCAACAAGAAAAGCGATGAATGCAATAGTGGCAAAAACAAATATTACCCAAAAGACTGTTTCGTACATACTCATCGTTCTTTCTCCAATACTAAAGCTGATACAAAAGCATAAGAAGCAGCTACCATGTGTGCAATAAAAGCCCAAGCACTCAATTTATTGGTCAACATGCCAACTGTACCAGCAATTAAAAAACCTTTGCTTATATCGTACAAGTATTTTGCTACTGATTCTTTTTGTTTGTGATTTAATTTCATTACGATTTAATGGCTTTTTCAATTCCTTCATCGATCCATTTTTTTATCAAACCGAATTGATCGGCTTCTTTCACGTCGCCTACCAGATTCGGAGCAGCATGGTTAAGCCAGCGCAGACGAACATTGTGAATATGGGCGAACTGGGCCGCGACGGTGCGGGTACGCGCCGAATAGCTGTCCTCCAAATACTCACTCGCAATATTATCGAGTAGGTAGAGGTTGGCTTCATTGTTCATTCGCCAAGCTTCGACGAGTTGAGATTTCATATGTCTTTCCTCTATCGTTACTCATACAGCCCTATTACATCGAAAGATTTCATTCATAAACATTTCGCGTCTTTCGTGTTTTTTGTGGGTCCATTCATTTTTTCTTCGTTATCGATGAGCAGTTATCGCGCAGCGCCACAACGGTAGTGCGCCTTCGCTATAGGTAATGATGCTCAAATTTTTCTGTTTAATTTTTCCAGATCAAATCAATTAGGTGCCTCGCTTTTTTGCGTCACCTGAATTAAAGGATCAGCTCTTTACTTTCTTTAATTTCTCTCTAATCCAAGCAGGATCACGTCTCATATCTAAAATTGCCACAACCATAACGATATCTTTTTTTATTTCGTAATAAATAGCAAAAGGAAATCTTTTTGATAAAGCCCTGTAAAAATCAAATTTTTTGCTATGGATTCCAGCATAGAACTTTAAGGATTCAAGATCAGAAATCAGACTATCAAAAAAATATTCCCCCACACCATCCTCTTTTTCATTATAAAAATGTCTGCCTTCTTCCAAATCTTGAGCAGCATCGCGAAGAAGATAAACTTCGCGAATTTTCATTTATAAGACCTTGCTTTTAACTCATCTAATGAAATAAATTTTGCTTCCCCTTTTTCTATTATTTTCCTTCTTTCCTCTAGAATGTCTCTATGCCACTTTGGTGATTCAATGTCACTTTCCTCTTGGCATAATGAATCCCACAATTCTTCCATAGTTTGCAGACGTTCAATTATAGACATATTTTTAATCTCTGTATGTATCATAACAAACCTCATTTTTTGCACTAACTCGCGTACACGCCCTCTCTTGCTTCGGAAAAGTCCGGCAACGGACTCTCCTCAGCAAACTTCTGCGCCTCATCAATTTCAATCTGAACACGTTTCTGAATATCAGCAATCTCCTTTTTGGAGAGAATCTTCTCCCGACTCAAATGCTGTTCAAAAAGACGTATCGGATCGCGCTTTTCCCAGACTTGGAACAGTTCCTTCGGGACATAAAACGCGTCGTCGTGCTCTGCGTGCCCTTTCATGCGAAAGGTCTTGGCTTCAATTAAAGTCGGGCCTCCCCCCTTTCGGGCTCGTTCGACGGCACGCTTGGTGACGTCGTAAACCGCCAGCACATCGTTGCCATCGACAATTTCCCCGGGAATGCCATAGCCTTGAGCCCGAACCACAAGGTCTTCAAGGAGACTCTGCTTGTTCACGGGCGTGGAATAGGCGTAGCCGTTGTTTTCTATAATCAAGATAAGCGGCAATTTCATGACGGCGGCAAAATTGAGCCCTTCATGAAAATCGCCAACGCTCGCACCGCCATCGCCTATCCAATTAAGCGCGACATTTGGTTTCTTTTTCATTTTGAAAAATAAAGCCGCTCCGGCACAAACCGGGATGAGAGATCCCAACATACTGATCGGGGCAATAATATGACGATCTAAATCACCCAAATGAGTATTTCCGTCTTTACCTTGGGTTGGCCCGGTTTTCTTGCCGAAATAATTGGCTAAAAATTCATTGGGAGTCATGCCTCGCACTAAGATAGCTCCGGAATTTCGGATCATAGGGCCGATGACGTCGCCTTCACCCAACGCATAAGCCGAACCAACAGATGTTGCCTCTTGTCCCCGGCTCGTAAACGCGCCACCCAATATCTTACCTTGTCGAAATAAAGTCGAAACTCGGTCGTCTAACGCGCGGTTAAGCAGCATGTAGTAATAAAGTTCATGAAGTTGCTTCTTGGACAACGAAGCGGTTTTTTTACGTTGTCTTTGTTTCGCTTTCGGTTTCGCTGCGGTCAACTCAGGCATCTTTGTCTGTCGTAAGTAAATTCATGAATTCGCCGATGTCATCAAACTCCTCTAAATTCCAGATTGCTGTTTTGATTACTTTTTGCTTGCTGTCAGAAAGCACGTCTGCGCATAAACCTTGAAATTTGTTATCCAAATCGGATTCCGTCATCGGTTCACGAGGATCCCCCTTGGGATAATCCAATTGCGCTGAAAATTCCGCACCGTTTTTAAGTCGAATCATCACTTTTGACGGCTGCTTTTCCGGGAACATCTTTTCGAATTCCTCGCTGGCCTCGCCTTTGATTTTGGGCAAAACTTCCTGAATGTGCGGATCGTTTATGCGCGCGTCGCTGAATTGCTCACGGGTGATTTTCCGGTACACAATCGCCGCGGCGATACAGTACGGCAAGCTGTGATCGGCGGTCTCGCGGGAAGTCGGTCGATACTTTTCCGGGTCGAACAGAATGTCCACCGCTCTGGCGATGGTCGTCACCGTAACCCGTTCGATGTCTGCCGGTTGGATGTCGTTCTCCTCCACGACCTTCAATGTTGTGGCAATGTGCGAGTGGGTCAACGCTTCGGTTGGAAAGGCTTTCATGGAGCAATCGAGTATTTTAAAGCGCTCCCCGAGATTGCCAACCAGTTTGTCCACGTCCCAATCCGGTCCAAAAGTCTGCATGAAGCCTTCCTTGCCTTCGAAAATCTGCTCGGTGCCTGTAAAACCTTGCTGCGCCATCAACGCCGCCATCACCCCGCTTTGGGCGGCCAGTGGGTCCACGGTGTTTTTCATCATGGTCAACTGACCGGCCGTCACCGCGCCCAAGGTCAAATTGTGCGAGCCGGAAATGCCGATGGCCTGCACCATTCGGTCTTCGTTTAAACCGAGCAGGTAGCCGGCGACGATGGGCGACACAAATTGCGTCAACGTGGCGTGGTGCCATTTGCGCTCCCGAATGCCGGGCACCGCAAACTCGCACAAGCGGCACTCGAACTCGTAAGCTACCGCGATGGCGGTGATCACCTCTTTGGCGCTTTTATTCTCCCTCTCTCCCACCGCTAACGCCACCGGGATCAAATCGCTCGGGTGGCTGGGATCCTGTTTCCAGTAAATATCGTTGAAATCCAGCGCGCGTACCATCAAGCTGTTTAAAAACGCCGCGTTGTAGGCGGGTATCTTTGCACCGCTGCCGATAGCCGTGGCTTCGGGCTTGCCGCCCAAGTCGGCGTAAATATTGTTAACAATCTCCACGTCGTGTGTCGTGTACCCCCCGAACGCACAGCCGATGGAATCGTACAGAAAGCGTTTAACCTCTTCTACCACATCCGAAGGCAAATCCTCGTATTTGAGTCCCAAAGAAAATCGCGAAATTTGTCTTGCGATAGAATCCATTATCTTTTTCGAGTGTTTGAGTTTTTAAGTGTTTTTACGTGAACACACGAGCACTTTTTTTCTTATAATTGCTGCGCAACTTCTTCCGCCACTTCAAGCGTGGTTGAGCTGCCCCCCATATCGTACGTTTTCACTTTGCCTTCTCGGATTACGGTCGCAATCGCATTTTCCAGCCGTTGTGCCATGTCCGTTTCACCGAGCCAGTCCAGCATCAATTTGGTGGTGAGCAGCATGGCCATTGGGTTGACTTTGTACTGACCGGCGTATTTTGGCGCCGAACCGTGCGTCGGTTCGAACACGGCGTAGCGGTCGCCGATGTTGCCGCTGGCGGCAAATCCGAGGCCGCCAACCAACTGCGCGCACAAATCCGAGATGATGTCGCCGAACATGTTGGAGGCGACCAGCACGCCGTAATCCTGTGGATTCTTTATCAGCCACATGCACATAGCGTCAATGTTGGTTTCCCATAAATCGATGCCTGGGTACTCTTGTGCGATCTTGCGAGCTTCCCGCAAAATAAGCCCGCTGGTTTCGCGCAGCACGTTCGGTTTTTCCACCACGGTGACGGTTTTGTAACCGTGTTTATTCGCATAATCGAACGCCTGCCGCACGATATTCTGCGAAGCTTTGCGCGTGTTGATACGCAGGGTGACCGCGATATCCTCCAAAGAAGTATCGGCGAAGCGCTGCATTTTCGGATTGTGTTTTTGCAAGACCTGCATCACTTCTTCCGGCAGGGGATGAAACTCCACCCCACTGTACAGATCTTCGGTGTTTTCCCGAAACACGACCAAATCAATCTCATCACGATAGTTTAACGGATTGCCTGCATACGCTTTGCACGGCCGCAGGTTGGTGTGCAGGTTGAATTCCTGGCGCAAACGCACGATGGGACTGGCGTAGACCAGACCTTGGTCTTGCAGCTCCTGGACCAGCTCTTTTTGCGCCTCTTCTTTCGGTTTTGACGTGATGGCGCCAAACAGGCAGGCGTGGGTGCTCTTCAGCAGCTCGATGGTGCGCGCCGGCAGCGGGTCGCCTTCCTGTTTCCAAAATTCCCAGCCGATGTCACCGGGCAGGTAGTCGGCGTCTAATTTCAACGCATCTAGCACGATGCGTGCGGCCTCCATGACGTCGTTGCCGACCCCGTCGCCGGGAAGCCAGGCTATTTTGTATTTTGCCATAAGATGCCTTTACAGTTTACGACCACAGTTTTCTGATAAAGTACAGTGCTTTCCAAATCAATTATAGATAAAATCTGTTCTTTGGTATTTTTACTAAGAATATGTTCCCATTCTATAAATGCTGGTGTAAGTCTATCTTTCATTTTTTTCCATTTCACTAAGTTTTTTTTCGGAATCTCCCAAAGGTTAGGATTACTCCTTAACTTTTTTGCAATTTCTCTATGAAGCGCTATTGATCTTTCATCAGAACGTCTTTGCATATTCATTTTGAAAAACCTCTTTTTATATGATTTTTAATTATTTCTGACTGATCTAATTCGGAAACAGGCTCTGATAGATTAGGAAACTGAGCTAAAATAGACTGACTTCCGAGTATGATTATTTTCTTAACTTGAGCGATCCCTCCTGCCGCTCTGATTATATGCTCTAATTCACTTCTGTTCATGCATTCATAAATACGTTGTAAACTGTTACTCTCTCAATCAGCGCTGTTATAATAACTAAATCAAATCGACAAAAATTCGCATTATTCAAGATGATCGCCTCGGGGGGGGACACGAGAAATGTTCCCCAAGAATAACATCCCGGCAAACTTGGGAGATGCGCAGGAAATCGTCTACTACAGGTTATCAACTAAATCGAGATCTCTCGAAAATGTTTTGATAATATATTCTTGAATGAATTTAGAGGCATCTAAGATTTCAATGCCAATAATTTGGTTCTTGTTATTTAGTTCAATTGTAATTCCCGGCGCTGCTTCGACACTTCTGGTTTCAATACCTTTCTTTAGAAAAAAATAAAGTACGTCATCATTCTCGTAATACTTTAACGTTCCTTCTTTTAATGATGTGGTATCCATTTTTATTGCAACAAATCGCCCGGTGGAACGGTTATAAAATCTGAGCTCGGCATATTTCATAATCTTATCAGGAAAATCCTCTGGTATTTTTCTTGGTTTCAGTCGCTCGCTGAAATAGGTTGTAAACCGTAACTCTTTCACAAATCAAAATCGACAAAATCCGCATGATGCAAAATAATCGCTTCTGGCGAACGCGGAAAGTGATCGCTTTCTTTAGAATGCACCGACAAATTGCTTTTGCAGAAAACGTTATTAACGTTTCTTAGCATGTTTGATGGCATCGTATGAAATCACACAGATGCCAATCATAAAAATTACAAAGGCAATTACAGCAAACCAAATCATTTTACATTCACCAAATCAAAATCGATAAAATCCGCGTGATGCAAGATGATCGCCTCGGGGGAACGCGGGAAATGGTCGCCTTCTTTTGAATGCACGGCCACGATATGCATCACTTCTTCCGGGATGTTGTATTTGAAGCACAAGCCTACACCGCTGAATGGATGGCGTAAGTACTTACCGTGTTTGCTTTTCACCACTTTCCCGTCTTGCTTGTCGTATTCGTAAAGTTTGCCGACGTCCGCCAGCAGGGCGCCCGCTACCAGATAATCGCGGTTCACCGGCGTCTTGCGATCGCCGTAGGCTTTCGTGAGCACATCATCGCATGCGACGCACATTTGACAGACGGTGCGTACGTGCTCCAAATACGTGATCTTCACATTCTGCGCCAGCAACGTGAACGGAATCGCCAGCAATTCGTCTGCGGTCCAGTTGCGATAGTTGGCCGCTTCCCACCAAACGGAGAGGCAGTTTTCCCGCAGTTCCTGATCTGCAATAAGATTAAATTCCGGGATGATTTTAAGCAGGGTCTCTCGATCCATTTCTACAAGCTCCTGTCTTCGGGGCCGTCGTATTCGGCATTTTTGGGTTCGATAACGCGCATAGGCTTTTGCCGGGTTTGTTCTTCGTGAACGTGTGCCACCAAGCCCGGTAAGCGTGCCATCATGAAAAACGCGTTGGCTAATGCTGGCGCAAAATCTAATTCGCACAAAATCGCCGCGATAGCGCCGTCGACGTTGATCGGCAGCTTGCGGCCTAATTGGCTTTCCAAAGTCGTTTCGATGGTGTCGGCAATGCGGATGAAGTTATCGCCGATCTTATATTCTTTGGCCAATTTAAACAGACGTTGCGTACGTGGGTCTTCGGTGTGCAGCCGGTGTCCGAAACCCGATATACGCCGGCCCGTTTGCCGGTACTCGTCGACGATTTCCTCGGAGGCTTCTTCGATGGTAATCTTCTTGAAGGTGTGTTTTTCATGGGTCTGCAAGAGCACGCCCATGCAGTCCTCGATAGCGCCGCCGTGAAAGCGGGAGATCGCTAAGATGCCGCTCGCTACCGCTGCGTTCAACGGCGCGCCGGTGGAAGCCACGGTCATGGCCGCTAACGCCGAGGGTGGGGTTGTGCCGTGATCGATGGAAGAAACCAAAATGGCATCGATGATTTTGCCGACGTTATCCGATGGCAGCTCGCCTTTTAAAGCCAAATAGACCGTCTGTCCGAACGAAATCTTCCCCATCAGCTCGTCGAGGCGATACCCGCGCAGACGAACTTCGTTGGCCTTGATTTTTGAAATTTCGGTTTTCCAAGTTGAATTGCTCATATCTCTTTCAATTTTGCTCCAAGACTTTTTTAGTGGCAGCAGGAATATCGTTGAAATTATCGACAATCGTAACACCCACTTCTCCCAGACGCTGCACTTTGCTAGCATGAGTTCCGCGGGACCCTTCAACAATCGCTCCGGCGTGTGAAAAACGGGTTCCCGATTTCGCAGCGGCGCCTCCGATATAGGCGATTAAAGGCTTGGTGAATTCGCCGCGTTCGATCATACCGGCCACTTGCTCCTCCTGTGAGCCGCCGATTTCACCGAACATCACAACCGCCTCGGTCTCCGGATCATCCTCAAACAGTCGAGCCACTTCCGGGTGAGGCATCCCGACGATGACGTCGCCCCCGACATGGACGATCGAGCTCAGACCAATCCCGCTTTTACTTAAATAATAAGCGATCGACGATGTGATTCCGCCGCTCCGCGAAATCACCCCGACCGGGCCTTTCTTAAACCACTGCTTGGCGGTTTCCGCTCTCCCTCCCATCATACCGATGACGGCGCGATCAACGCTCAAAAGTCCTAAAGTATTGGGACCGAGAAAACGTGCGTCATTCTTTTTCGCGGCGCGTACAATTTCCAAAACATCGTAAATCGGGACGCGATCCGGGACGATGACCAGAAATTTGATGCCGGCATCGATGGCTTCCAAAGCAGCATTTTTCACTAACGGCGCAGGCACGAAAATAGCCGAAGCATCGACTCTGTCCGCAGCCTCCACGGCCTCTGCAACAGTATCAAATACCGGGACGCCCAAAACCTCCTGATTCCCCTTTCCTGGCGTGACCCCCGCGATGACCTGAGTGCCGTAATCCATCATCAGTTTGGCGCGAGTCAAGCCCTCTCTGCCGGTTATACCCTGCACCAGTACTCGAGTATTTTCGTCGATCAGAATAGACATCGAATATTAGCGGCTCTTTCTGTAATTTTCAAGTCCTGTTATCGGTAAATCGATATAGGCGCCTTGATTGCCGTGAAAAAAACACTCGACTTCGCAGGCCAGACACTCGGTACATTTTCCCGCTTTTGCCTCCTCCCGCGTAATCGCCAAAACCGGAACCGCGTCTTCTATTTTCAATATTTCCGGCAGACAGCTTGTCACGCATATTTTATTTTCACATTCGAGACACGCGGCGTGGTCGTAGGTTATCTCGCCGGTGACGGTCTCGAATGAGTACGGTTTTTTTGCCTTTGGTTTGGTAAAATCTCGCTTCGGGTCTGCCGGCGGTTCGTAACTGTCTACTAAGTCGCGAAGACGCCGCGCACAAAAGTCTGCTGAATCATCCTTCTTGTAACCCTCAACCGGCGCCGGTAGATCCTTTGTATACTTTTCAAGAATATCGATAGCCAGATCTTCGGAATTGCCGCCCAAACGAATGACCGCCGGAATCGATAAATTTTCCTCACGAAATGCTTTGACCAGACCACGCGCCGAGTGAAACTGTTCCTGACTTGCCACTCCCGAACCCGAACCGAAGTAAGCGTCGATGTTTTTCTGCGCTAAAATAATCTTCGCCGCCCGGTACACCTTCGATGCCGGCGGATTGCCGCTGGTGTCAGTGAAATTAGCCAGCGAGAACCCTTGCGCAGTCACAGCGTCCATGGACATCATCGAGCCGCCGCCGCCTGCGCCGTGGAATCCGATGACCCCATCCCCCTTTTTAAATCCTTGTTCCATTTGGATAAAATAAAACGTGCCTCGATAGTCGTTCTTCTCCACGTCATAAGCGATTTTGTCTAACATTGATGGCGGCCGGTCTAATTCCCGCGCAATTTCAATACCCAGCTCCGGGTGCCGGAAAACGGCATAATCGTCAACTGCAAGTCGACAATCTGCGGCCACGACTGTGTTATCTGCGGTCAGCGCCAGCGGATTAATTTCCGCTGAGCGTGCTTCGTATTTTTGTGAGACATTCCAGAGTTTCACCAAAATGTCTGCCAACTGCATCTGTAGCCGGCCATGAATGCCGGTTTCACGCACTAAGTTGCGGGCTTGATAGTCTTTGAAACCTTCGACCACATCGATGACGCGTTTTGCCACTTTCTCCGGATGCCCGGCTGCGATTTCCTCCACACCGCTGCCACCAACCGAACTAAAAATGAGGACCGGCGATTTTGTGCTGTCATCGATGATAACCCCGGCATAAAACTCGCGTTCGATCTGTATCTGCTCTTCAACCAGAACCTGCTCAATGCCGAAGTGATTCACTTTCAGGGCGAACACTTTTTCTGCCGCTTCCTGAGCTTCCTCCGGAGTCTGTGCAAAACGGATTGCGCCAATCCCGGCACGTTTGGTGGTCCAAATTTGAGCTTTGATGACCACTGGGACGCCTAAATCCCGTGCAGCCGAAAAAGCTTCGTGCGGTGTTGATACAACGACTCCCCTGGGCGTGGCAATATGGTCTTGTCTGAGAAGTTCCTTGCCTTTATGTTCGTGTAAACGTGCCAAAGTTTGTGCTCGGTTCGTTAGCAATGCTCCAAGGAAGCGTATCTTCGAGCGATTGTTCTTCTAATTCAATGTCAAATATCTCTGTAAATTTCTGTGCGATATTAGATTGTACTTGCAGCAGATCCAGTTTCTCACCCACAAGCTTTTCCATAGAGGTGACCGGTCTGTCTGCTATCCCGCACGGAACGATATTGCCGAAATAGCTCAAATCCGTGTTCACATTAAAAGCAAACCCGTGCATGGTCACCCACCGGCTGACTTTCACTCCGATAGCGGCGACTTTCGCGCCCGCTACCCAGACGCCCGTCAGGCCCTCCACCCGGTCGCCGCAAATACCGTATTCGGCCAATGTCCGAATCAGCACTTCTTCCAAGTCTCGTAAAAACCGCTGCACATCCAAATAATAACCGTGCAAATCCAGAATCGGATAGCCGATGATCTGGCCCGGCCCGTGGTAAGTGATATCGCCGCCGCGATCGATGCGGAACACCTCGATGCCCGCGCGATTGAGTGCGGATTCTTCGACCACCAGGTTTTTTTCATGCCCGGATTTACCGAGTGTGTAGGTGTGCGGATGCTCGGTCAAAATCAATGTGTCCGGGATGATTGCGTGCAGTCGATCTGCGTGCATGGATTTTTGCA
>JBHHWX010000142.1:0-11944 GCA_046756745.1 bacterium
TAGGCAATAGGCAATAGGCAAAAAACAGCGCATCTTTTTAATTGCTTACTGCCAATTGCCTACTGGAAAATTGCCTCGTTTAAACAAGTGAAGTCTTACAACATCGACAATCTTTTGTCGATAATTTTTTCTAAGCGCCTAACACAGTCCGTAGGATTCTCCATTTCTTTTTCGTTTGTGGCGTAACAATGACTCCGGTCATAAACTTTTTTTGAAAGATATTGTAATGTAAGAAATGGAGATGGGGAACAAATTACTTGACAAATGCCAAGTCAATGACTATTTTATCTAATGTTACTACTTTTGGTTACACTATCACTTACACTGCCTCATCCAACTCAGTCCATCAGATAAGTCGCGTCCGGTTTATTTAGCAATAAGTCTAACAAACTTAAGGGGTTCACAGCTATGCACTCAAATCGCGTCTTCTTAGTAAGATTGCTGTTTTCGTTATACCTGTTTAGCGTGTTGTCGCCCGCTCTCTCACAAGACAGCAATATCCTGCACCCAATCCCGGACATCGAACGATGGCTCAAACATGATTCGTTCGATATTTTTCGTATTCGTGGGTCACGCTGGAAAGATGATTTGACCCGGAGGGTGATTGTGCGTTACTCTGACGGTACGCCCATCCAAGTCAAGTGGAAAACCGCTGCCCATGGAGGTTGGGGAGAAAATAACGAACCGCGTTATGAAATTGCTGCTTACGAATTGCAAAAACTTTTCTTGGAGCCGGAAGAATTTGTTGTTCCTCCTACCTCTGTGAGATGTCTGCCGCTTCAGCAGTACCGCCAAATTGACAAAAATATCGAGCCGACCTTTAAAAACACATCTGCGGTATTTTTTTGTCTGCAATACTGGCTTGAAGAAGTCGGCACGGAAAAAGTTTACGATAAAAAACGTTTCAAAAAAGACCCGGTTTATGCCCGTCATCTGGGGAATATGAATATCCTCTCTTATCTCATCGATCATAAAGATGCCAACATCGGCAACTTTTTGATATCCACAGACCCTGAGAATCCCAGAGTCTTCGCTGTGGATAACAGTTTGGCCTTCAGCAGTTTAGAAAGCAACCGCGGTACGGAATGGCGTAAAATTCGGGTAAAAAAACTCCCGGGAGATACAGTCGAAAAACTGAGATCGATTGAGAAAGAGGACTTGCAAACGACGCTTGGCGTGGTCGCGCAGTTTGAAATTAAAGAGGATCAGCCAGTTCTCGTGGAAAAGAGCGACAACCTCAATCCGAAGAAAGGCGTGCGGAAATCCGATGAAATTATCCAATTCGGTCTCACGACTCGCGAGATCTCGGGCGTCCATAGAAGACTGAAGGCCCTTCTGAAACGGATCGATTCAGGAAAAATTAAAACCTTTTAAGCCCTGACCTGGAAACGAAGATGAATGGCAATGCCGCGATAGGAATTATTCAGGCGAAAAATCTCTCGGAAAAATCAGGAAGACGGCAAATCACGTGATGAAAAAACTTCTCTCCGCAATTTTGATTCTTGTCACAGCAATAGCGGTAAATTCAGGACAAAAACGCACATTCAATCTGGATGGCGAATATGGACTTTGGATAGAAAATCACAACGATAGTCTGACGGTCCACTGGATTACCGTACTATCGGACTCCGGCTTCTTGCAGGTTTTCCAAGACGGCGCGTTGATCCATGAATTTGCGACGCCGCTATCGCAAACGCATGCAGTCAGTTTTCTCCGGCAGGGTAATCGTGATATAACGCTGAAGTACGGTGCGAAGACCAGCGAGGCACATCGTTACAAAACCCGGATTGATTCCGAAACAAAACCGCCGAAAGCCGTGCTCGGTAAGGTCGATTCCATCTATGTCCTCGGAGATATCCACGGTGAGTTTGACGCTCTGACATCTCTGCTGCGAAACGCCGGACTTATCGACTCGGGCCTGGACTGGACCGGCGGCAAACGCCACCTCATTGCATTGGGCGATATTTTCGACCGCGGACACGACGTTACCCGTACTTTATGGTTTTTATATCAATTAGAAGGGCAAGCCGGGCGGGCGGGGGGCCGGGTCCATATTGTACTCGGGAATCATGAGATCATGACCTTTGTAGATGATCTGCGCTATCTTTCCGGCAAAGAAAGGCTGATCGCCAGATCCCATAAAACTCACTACGCCAATTTGTATCATCCCCAAAACTCACTTTTGGGACGGTGGCTGGCTTCGAAACCCGCACTCTTGAAAATCGACAAAATATTATTTGCACATGGCGGCGTGCATCCGCTCTTTTCAGGGTATTCTGTAAAAGCTTTTAACGATTCGGTCCGCGCTTACTTAAACGAGGATATTTTTCAATATCTGCTGGACGACTCGCTGGCTTATTCGAAATTTGACACCTTGCTTTATCAACGCCGGCTTTACTTCTTCTTTGGCGACAACAGCGTCTTTTGGTACCGGGGTTACGTTCAAACGGACACCCTGAAACAAGAGTTGAAGTTTGTTCTGAAAAAATATAAAAGTAAATTGCACGTGATCGCTCATACACCGGTTCCTACCATCTCACTGTTATACGATGATAAGGTTATCGCGGTTGATTTAGTTCGACCCGTCACGGAAATGCTTCTCTTAGTCAGAAAGGGAAAAAAATATAAGAAATATCGCTGCAAATTAGACGGCAGCTCCGAGCCGTTTTAGTTGTGTTTTTGAAACGCATCAAACCCAAAGGAGGGATTATCATGCGTAGTCGTATTTTATTGCCACGAAGTATTGTTATGGCAGCGACTCTAGGAGTTTTTCTCTCAACAACGCTGCAGGCCCAACCCATGTGGGTCAATTACCACAACAACAAATCGATTTCTGTCGAATGGCTTAAAGCGAATTTCGATGGCGATGACAACACCACGTTTCTCTCGAGCGCGACCTTTCTGACTATCCGTTTTCCAATAAACGAACGGTTGAGTTTCGTTGGTGAGGTCTCAGTAGCCCACGGAGAACTGGATTTTTCCGGCAGCGATTCTAAAACAACATTCGGCAATCCATACCTCGGTCTTGAAATCAGGCCGCAGGATTCTCCGCTCTATTTCGAATTAGGTGTGCGCGTACCAGCCGTGTCTTCCAATAACCTGGCAACCTTCATCGGGTCTTTTGCAGATGCCGACCGGTTCGAAGCGTTTCGGCCGGACCTGCTGACGTTAGAGGGTATGGTAAACTTGTACAGAATGAATCGCGATACCGGTTTTTTTCTGCGTCTCCGCGGTGGCAGCTCGCTATTCTTCAACACCGACGCTGGGCTGGGACAAGATGACGCGGAATGGTTTCTGGTCGGCGATGGATTTGCCGGAATCCAGGGCGATAAGCTAAGAGTTGAGGGCGGTTTAACCAGCCGACTCGTACTCACAGAGGATGACAATCTAGGTGAACGAACCTTCTTTCAACTCGGAGCCATTGCGAGTCTCCATCTCGGTCAGTTTAGGCCCGGTGTCCATTTTCGATTGCCTTTGGATGATGACCTGACTGAAATCATCGACTGGGTTGCAGGTATTAACCTGCACTATATTTTAGAATAAACAGTCTTGCGATGAATGTAATTTTCTTTGAAACCTTTCTTAGGGGCCCCCAACTCTGCACTTCCTGTGAAATTTGGCACGACCAAATTATCGATTCTGTCTTAAGATTTATACTTCTTTCTGAATAACGGTTTTCCGGGTTCTTTTGCTTTTTATTGATTGGTGACTTTTTGATTCGATTGTCTTAAGGGGGTGATGAATTCAAAAAAATGTTCGCGCAACCATTTTGTCTCACCACTAAAAGGAGTAAGAAAAAATGAACTCTTCGATACATTTTAGGACGTTATCTATTCTGTTTCTCTTCTTTTTCGTTGCTTCCTTAATGACAATCTCTCCTTCAGAGCTCCTGGCTCAGAATCCGAATTCAGGTACGACATCGAGTGGTCAAACTCTTACGGTTGAAATCACCTCACCAAAGGACGGAGCTCAATTTGAGGGACTCGACGTATGTGAGGTTAATGTATCAGGCAAAGTCAGCATAGACACACTGGGCGCCGTTCTCAACGTTTTATATGTTTTGGACCTCTCAGGCAGTACCGCTGATCCGACCAACATTGCACCGCTTGATTTGAATGGCGACGGGGTTGTCGATGCAGACGACGATTTTAACGATGATGAACAATCCGGCCAAATTATCGACGCGGAAATACAAGCCGCCATTGAGCTGAATAAATTTTTCGGCGATTTTGAAAACATTGAAATCGGCGTCATTGGCTATGCCAGTAACGCCGCTATCGCCGACGTCAGTCCCTTGGCGGATGTGACGAATTTTATCTCACCGCCTTTGAGGGATGATGGTTCAGGGGGGGATGAAATCCCTAACGGAATCGCCGATATCGAAGAGGTGCTGCGGTCCATGCGCCCGGATCCCATACCAGGATCTGGGGCTTCAATCGGCGAATTTACAGAAATCGGCCCGGATGAATTAGGCAGCGCCACCAACTATAAAGCTGCCCTGCAAACGATCCTCGATGCTTTTTCAGGCCAGCCCGGAAATGAATCAAAAATCGCTTACTTCTTATCCGATGGCAGCAATACGGGTGAAGCCTTTAACGCTGAGTTAAGTGCTTTGGCAGAAGCCGGAATCATCGTGCATGCTATTGGCATGACCGAAGAGTCTGATCCTTCAGCCTTGCAGGAAATCGCTAACGCGACAGGAGGAGTCTTTCTTCAAATAGACAACCCCGGCGATCTTGCCGAAGCGCTTCCCGACATAGCGGTTTTTGTCGGCATTGCCGGCGTCAACGTAAACGAACAAGAGGTTGTCTTGAACCAAGACGGAACCTTTACCACAACCTTGACGATTCCGGTTGGCGTGCAGACAATTGCTGCAACAGCCACCGCTGAAGATGAAACCGCAGTGACGGCGACCATTTCAGTTGAGTGTGTCGAACCCGGGACCCCGGAAAACTGTGTCACCTTTGAAACTCAGGACATTGGCAAAGAGTTCGGGGCGTGCGCGGAGAACCAGCCCGGAGATATCATCTTTACCGAAAGCAACATCTCAGTCGCCGTCGATTCCTTTCAATTCAGCGGAGGGGGGGGAACGTTCGGATGCGCCCGCATCGACGCTATCTCGCTGCTTCAGGGTGGTGAATCCATAACGCTGGGAGCAAAATCTCTGCTTGCGCTCGACGGGAATTTTACGTCGATAGGCAACATCAATCTCTGCTTTGACTTTACCAAATCTTGTTTTTCCGCTACCAAGATCACTTTCGAGTTTGCCGACTTCGGCGGGGAAGAGAACATCTCGGTTAATGGCGAAGCTATCTTCGCAGGTGAATTGACCGATGCGCCCGCCGACATCGCCACTGGCGTCACACTCACCGTGGAAAAAGATGAAACGACAAACATAGGGAAAGTCACTCTGGAAGGCTTAATCACGAGTCTCTGTGTGGGAGGACAAGAATTCGTTCTCGATAACGTATGCATCGAAGAAAGCGTAGCCAAGGTCCTGGCGTGTACACTGGACATCACGTCGCCTCAAGACGGCGACGTGGTGCGTTCAAGCTCCGTACTCCTTGCAGTCGACGGCGAGCTGACCGGCGCCGTCGAGCCCATAACCACAATCTGTACACTCAACGGAGTCGTGATTGATGAAACCCAGCCAATCATCGCCAATTTAACACCGGGCGAAAATAAACTTGTCCTCGAATGCACGGTTGAAGACTCCTGTGGCAACGTCGCGGTGTGCAGCGATTCGGTCACGGTCACCTTTGAACCGCTCGAAAACTGCGTCACATTCGATGCCTTAGAAACCGGGACCGAGTTCGGGGATTCGGCCGGAAACCTGGCCGGTGATGTTATTTTCACCGAAAGCAACATCTCGGTTTCTGTCGATTCCTTTCAATTCAGCGGCGGCGGCGCCTTTTTTGGAACCGCCCATGTGGAAGATCAGAGCACCTTGCCTGGATTCGGCGTCGGTAAATTCGTGTTCATCAGCAACCTCAATCTCTGTTTTGACTTTACCAAGTCTTGTTTTAACGCCACCAAAGTGAGCTTTGAGTTTCAAGACTCCGGCGGGGAAGAAAACATTTCGGTCAACGGCGAAACGGTCTTCACAGGTGAATTGACCGACGCCCCGGCTGATATCGCCACCGGAGTCACCCTGACTGTCGATGTGGATCCGGTGACCAACACCGGGAAAGCGACCCTGCAAGGGTCCATTGCAAGTTTCTGCGTGGGAGGCCAGGAATTCAGCTTGGACAACGTCTGCATCGAAGACAGCGTACCCAAAGTCCTGGCGTGTACACTGGACATCACGTCGCCTCAAGACGGCGACGTGGTGCGTTCAAGCTCCGTACTCCTTGCAGTCGACGGCGAGCTGACCGGCGCCGTCGAGCCCATAACCACAATCTGTACACTCAACGGAGTCGTGATTGATGAAACCCAGCCAATCATCGCCAATTTAACACCGGGCGAAAATAAACTTGTCCTCGAATGCACGGTTGAAGACTCCTGTGGCAACGTCGCGGTGTGCAGCGATTCGGTCACGGTCACCTTTGAACCGCTCGAAAACTGCGTCACATTCGATGCCTTAGAAACCGGGACCGAGTTCGGGGATTCGGCCGGAAACCTGGCCGGTGATGTTATTTTCACCGAAAGCAACATCTCGGTTTCTGTCGATTCCTTTCAATTCAGCGGCGGCGGCGCCTTTTTTGGAACCGCCCATGTGGAAGATCAGAGCACCTTGCCTGGATTCGGCGTCGGTAAATTCGTGTTCATCAGCAACCTCAATCTCTGTTTTGACTTTACCAAGTCTTGTTTTAACGCCACCAAAGTGAGCTTTGAGTTTCAAGACTCCGGCGGGGAAGAAAACATTTCGGTCAACGGCGAAACGGTCTTCACAGGTGAATTGACCGACGCCCCGGCTGATATCGCCACCGGAGTCACCCTGACTGTCGATGTGGATCCGGTGACCAACACCGGGAAAGCGACCCTGCAAGGGTCCATTGCAAGTTTCTGCGTGGGAGGCCAGGAATTCAGCTTGGACAACGTCTGCATCGAAGACAGCGTACCCAAAGTCCTGGCGTGTACACTGGACATCACGTCGCCTCAAGACGGTGACGTGGTATGTGCGGACTCTGTTATCATAAAATTCAACAGAGATTTTAGCGGAGGCGTCGAACCTGTCAGTGTAATTTGTGAGCTTAACGGCTCGATTATCCCGGAAAGCACGGAACAAATCGTGGCTCGCTTAAATTCAGGAGAAAATCTGATCGTTTTGAAATGTACGATTGAAGACTCGTGCGGAAATGTCGCGATGTGCAGCGATTCGGTAGCGGTCTTTTTTGACGATATCCCGCCGGGCTGCGAATTCAAAGTTGTCAACGGCGCGGTTAAAGGGACCTTCTTCGACGAGCACAGCGGCATCGGCCAGATCGTCCCCATTAAGCTGAAAAACACAGAACTCAATATCGATTTTGAGCCAGGAGCCAAAGAGGTCAGCTTTTCTCTCGAACGTATTGACCCGGATAAACCGCTGCGTTTCAGCATCGATGTGTACGACCTCTGTGGTAACAAGTTTAACTGCGATCCGGTATTCATCGACTTATCCACAGAACGCAGCGACCGGCAGATCGAATTCACGTTCCCGGAAGCCGACCGTTATTTTCAGCTCAGTAATCAGGGTCTGACGGAAGTTCGGGTTGACTTGAACGGCAACAAATTCACCCTCACAACCGATGCCGCTAAAGCCAATAAGGAGTTGAACACCTTCCTGATGCCGCACGAAGGCGTCATCACAATCGATTTGGCAGATTATCTGCATGGTGGAGACAACAGAATTCATGTCGCCTACGAAGGCCCGCATGGGGCGCATGCCGATCTGTTCTTGCTCGATATCATCGACTATGAACCCGAATTCATTCTGAGGTTGGATGTGTTGCCGGAAGAATTTCAACTGGTACAAAACTACCCGAATCCGTTCAACCCAACAACTAAGATTCAATTCGACATTCCGGCTTCGCATGCCGACGGAGTAAAAGTCCAGCTCAAGATTTATAATCTGCTGGGTGAGCTGGTCCGAACTTTGGTCGATGAGCAAAAGGGCGCCGGCCGCTATGTAGTCGAGTGGAATGCTCAGAACGATAAGGGTGAGCCGGTTTCGACAGGCATTTATATCTACCGGCTCACGGCCGGCGATTTCCATAAAACAAACCGCATGGTTTTCCTCAAATAAGGAAAATAACCATGGCTGTATAAAACAAAGCAGTCTTTGCAGTTTTCACAAACCGGAAGGAGGATTTTTATGAGAACAGAAATTCCTGTGCCGTCAGGTTTCATGGAGCGTCAAGGAATACGCTCCGGAGTCATGGACAAGGAGGGACAGCCGAATTACGGAGTGGTTTTTTCGGAAAGCGCTTCCCCGTCCGAGGATGACTTCGACGCCGCCCTTATTTTAGGAGCGGATATTGAGAGCGCCGGAGCCCCGGAGTCGCAAAGCGACCGTTATTTCAAGATTTTAGGCGGTTATCTTTTCCGAAAAACCGGCGACGGACCGCGCACGACAAAGGTCTTCGGGATCGCGCTCAACCCGGAGTTCGGCGTCACAGAAGGCGGCTCCACAACGTTAATGGATAACTGGCATTTGGACGATCCCAAGCGTCCCGGCCTCGACGAAATGCGCAGCGACCGGGACGGGTGGACTTTCATTGTTGCACCGAAAGACGACCCGGAAAAATTCCCCCACAGCTCCGATCCGCTGAAGATTTCCGTGGCGTGTCCGGACATAACCGGTCTTTCCGTTAAAATCGGGGACTGTGTCGGCGAACAGCGAAAGGTCACCTTCGACTTTTCCATCGGCGAAACCGAGCCCAAAACCTGGAGGTTCACATTCGGGGACGGGCAGGAAGAGTCCGGGGAAGGCCGGCCGCCAGAGAGCATCGAGCATCTCTACAGCAACAAACCCTCGAATCCACCCGAGCTGTGTTTGACCGGCCATCAAGCGTGTGAAAAAACATGCCGGGAAGTGAGCCTTTCGGAGTTTGATGCGTTCGAACCGTGTGTAGAGGAAAGAATCTGTCCTGACGTTCGCGACATCCAAATTACCGTCGGGGCGACGGATACGCACACAATGACCAAAACCGTCAATTTCAACTGTGTGGTCAGCGGTGTGGCGCCGGAGAGATTCGAGTGGGATTTCGGCGACGGCCACACAGAAACCACGACCGCTACAACAGTTTCGCATGCCTATCCGGTTCCGGCGAGCGGCAGCTCCAACTACTCGGTGACCGTTACGGCGTATGGTCCCGGGGACTGCAAGGATTCGGCAAAAAGAAGTGTGGATATTCCGTCGAAGGAAATCCCTAAACTGTGCTTCTTCCTACCGCTGATCGTTGCCTTTTTAATGGCCAAGACCTTCGGCGCCTTTATTATGTATCTCGCCGCGGCATGTTTTGACCTGGGCGCGGCTGACTGGTTGCTCCACATCACCTTGATCTTGGCAGCGTTGACTATCATCGCGATTATTGCTTGGGTCATTCTCGCCAAGAAAAAAGGCTGTGACGCACCCGGTATGTGTTCTTGGATGGGAATCTTCGGCGCAGCTTTACTGGCTGCAGGCGTGGTCGCACTGTTCCTAACAGGATGCTGTGAAGCTTGGTGGTGGCTGGTGATCCTCGTCCTGCTGGCGGCAGCCATTTTCCTGATATGGACATGGCATCGGAAGTGCTCGGTTGAAAAGAAAAACCTGATCGCTCATATTGTCGTCGCTCTGCTGGCAGCGTTTCTCTGCTGGTTTATCGCTTCGAACTGTTTCAAGTGCCTGCAAGGCGGCGGAGAGGGCGAAGTTTCTTTTTTAAGTCATCTACTGTAGGGTCTAAAAAAGCCCTTGCGGAGGTTTGGCCTTCGTAAGGGCTTTTTATTTGGTGATTGACGGAAAATTGCCCAAATAGCCGTAGCAGTCATTGCGAGTCCCGCGTTTTTTGCGGGACGAAGCAATCTCCTGCGTAACGGAGGGAGACTGCTTCGCTGAAAAGCGCTCGCAGTGACAGCCTCAAGCCGTTTTCGGTCAATGACTATCTATTTAGTTAGTTTCTGGTGCAAAATCTCGCCATTTTTTCAAAACAACTCGCCCTGCCTTACATGCCCTCTCCGAAAATGATGCGTGCACAACTCAAATCTCTCTTGATTCAGACCCAATTTCTGACAGCTCAATTCAAACATTATCTGAATCGTCCCGGCGCGCACACCTTCTCCGCTCTTACGAAACCCAAAGCGGGGTCGTTTAGTTTGCCAGCACGGGTGTCTTGCACCGCGTGCAAGACCTTGTTAAGACGATCCGGGAAATGTTCTTGCAACCAAGTTTGGAAAAGACCTTTGACCCCGTAAGGCAAACGCAGCAAAATACAGGCGGCGTTTTTCGCACCACAACGGGCGGCAGCTTCCAATATGGCGGGCATTTCCTGGTCTGTCAACCCCGGGATGACCGGAGCCACAAACACACCCGCCGGAATCCCGGCTGCTGCCAGTTTCTCCAACACGGTAAGCCGGTTCAATGGCGACGAGGCTCGCGGTTCCATTTTCCGCGCCACACGGTTGTCCAGAGTGGTCACAGAGACGTTCGTCATGACCAAATCCAACTTTGCCAGCTCTTGCAAAATATCCAGATCGCGCAGAATAAGGTCGCTTTTGGTGACGATCCCCACCGGGTTGCGGTATTTGAGAAAGACCTCGAGACAGCGCCGTGTGATGTGCATCTGCTTTTCGATGAGTTGATAACAATCGGAATTTCCGGAAAGCGCCACCATTTGCGGCTGCCAACCGGACGATTGAAATTTCCTTTCCAGCAATTCCGGTGCATTCGGCTTGACCATGATCTTGGTTTCAAAGTCCAAACCGCACGACCATCCGAAAAACTCGTGACTGGGACGCGCGTAACAGTAGATGCAGCCGTGCTCACAGCCGCGGTACGGGTTGAGACTGTAGGTGAAGGGAATATCGGGACTGTCATTCTTTGCTAATATTTGCTGCGATGTATCGACAAAATACTCGGTTTTGACCTTGCGTTCGCAGGCGTATTCCAGCCACTCCGGGTCCACCTCGATTTTGCGCTTTTCGAAGCGATTTTCAGGATTGTCCACAGCGCCTCGGCCTTTGATCACGGGAAGGTTTGGAAATTGCAGCAACTCTTCTTGCATGCAATAGTATACTGGTGTTCACCATTAAATGCAAGAAGTTTTAAAGTCGACGGTGACCTTTTGCTCTTTAAAAGGTTACCGTCTGTAGCTTATTTGAAATCAGTTTGTCCTTACGCATATTAGCAACATCTTTTTTGTGAAGCTCTTGCATCCAAAGCGCTAACGGCCGCAAAACCAGACGGGCCTTGGGGGCGCTCAGGTACGTAGTAGGAATCTCTTTGGCTTCCTCACGATGTTGTAACAGATAGTCGATGCTGCAACTGTAAAGTTCCGCTCGCTCGCTGCTGAGACCGCTCTTGCCCTGTTCGCGCCAGATGATGGCGATAATTTCAGAAGGACCGGAACAGTGACGAGATCGCGCAGGGCCTTATTTTCTTCCAGAAGCAAATGCTCCATAACGGCTTTTGCGTCCTCGTCCGCCTGTTGTCTAATATTTGGACGTAGTTGCTCGTTTTCGATTTCGTTTTTATCCAACGTGGTTAAAGCAGCCGTTTCAAACCACTGCCGAAGAAATGTTTCCTGCTGATCCTCATTGAGGCTTAATAACTTAAGATCAAACTTCATCGGCGAGACGATGAGTGAAAGTTTACGAAACAACAGGAACATCAGGACAAAGATAATATATTATTTCCAAAGCCAAGTAAAATAATAGGGTGAAAACAACTGTAACGGGTGAGTTATGAAACCGGAAGAACAATGGTGGAAATTTTGGGTGAGCTTATCAAATTACAAAATAGGAGTAAAAGATAACCCTAAGAACC
>JBHHWX010000143.1:0-11943 GCA_046756745.1 bacterium
AAATGAAATCCTGTACATCTTGAGAATCCTGTTATCCTGTCAAAAATATGCCAATTCTCTGATATCCCCTGTGATTGGTTACTTTTTCTCTGCGTTCTCCGCGTACACTGCGTTTAAATATTGTTTTTCATTTTTTCATAAAACTTTTGACTCTACCTTCCCGCCTCCGACGCGAATGCAACGTGCTCTTGTGTGGGATCGATTAATGCGATCTCATCGCCAGGCTGCAAACCCTGTACAATCACGACGTAATCATCATTTTCAGCGCCGGTGGTCACGGCCCGGGGCTTAAAATCATCCCCTTTTCTCAAATAGACCACGGTTTCCCCGTCCAGCTTGAAAAGGGCGTCCAGCGGCACAAATAAGGTGTCGGGAATCTTATTGACGATAATTTCGCAGCTTACAGTCATCCCCGGCATGAGGGTCGAGTCCTTCTCCGAGAGAAGAATCGTCACATCGAAGATTTTGACTTTTGAATCCCGTTCTTTGTTTCTTGCAAGAACGGCGACATCCGAAACCGTGCCTGCAAAACTGGTGTCCGGGAACGCATCGAGTTTGATCACAGCTTGCAGTGAGGTGTCAATCTTGGATATATCCACCTCGTTGACTTGCGCCATGGCTTGCAGCAGACTCAAGTCCGGCAGCCCGATAAGCGGCTGACCGCGCCAGACCTCTTCGTCTACCTGAATTTTATTGCCGGTATTCCAATTCTTTTTTAGAATAGCGATACCCGGCGACGGCGCTCTCACCGTGAGCTTGGCCAAGGTTTCCTCGGCTTCCTCGACCTTGGTGCGTTCTTGTTTCACTTTCAAGTGCAATTTGCTCAACTCCTCGCGATGCACCTTTTTCTTGTTCGTGATTTCCTGCCGGGCTTTCGCTAACGCAATGTCCGCTTTTTGTAAATCCAGCTCCATCTCTTTTTTGCGAATGTCCGCTTCGAACCCGGCCTTTTGCAGCTCCAACTGCGAAATTCGCTTTTGCAGCTCGCTTTTCTTTAAATTCGACTGCAATTCTTCGATTTCCGAAGCCTGCGTTGCCAGCGCTTTTCGAACTTCCGCCAGAGCAATCTCCAAAGCCGCCTTGGCGTCGTCGAGGTTTTTTTGCACCTCGGTTTTGTCAAAATCAGCCAGCACTTCGTCTTTTTCGACCTGTTTGCCGTCCTCGACTAATTTCGAAATTTTTAAGCCGCCCAAATTCCAGGGGATCATCGGCGCGGAGATGGTCTGAGAGTTCACCGCCTCGAGCTCGCCGGTTTCGATCACGCTGACCAGGAAATCGCCGCGAGTCACTTTGCCGGTTTCGATAGGCGTGTCTGAGCTCGATCCGCAAGCCAGGCAAGCAAACAGACAAAAAGCTCCACGAATAAAGTGTTTGAGTTGATGCATGGTTATTCGTTGTTTGGGATTTTGAGCCTTTGGTACTGGAGTGCAACGCTTTAGCGTTGCGGTTTTCATTGAAACAGTGCAAAACTAAAGTTTTGCACTCCAAAGCTTCTCACGCCTGAATAGTTACGAGATGGCATCGTTAATCTGGCTTTTTCTTGCTCTTTAGAGTAGACTCTTTTATTAAATTAACAGAGAACCTTTCCTTTTTCGTCAAACTATCGATTGGTTGGGAGAGCAAAGTATCCGGTTTCGTTAGCTTCCGGGGCGCTTTTAATATCTTTGGCCATTTCACGCGGGAGGGTCCCGGTTCTCTTAAGGCGCAGCGCTCGCCACCCTTCAGATCACTGATCAGCGCTAAAAAATCATCGCCAGGTTTTTCCACAGAGACCGGGTATGGAATATAAAAATCGTCGGCGAGAACATAGACGACTTTGACGCTGTCCCTATCAAAAACACACTCATGCGGCAGCGTCACCACGTCCTCGATTTTATCCACGATGATCCGGCATTCAGCGGTCAGACCCGGCGCCAGCTCGGCGTCAGTGCTGTCGATCTCAACCACCACCTCCACCCGTTTGATTTTGGTCGGCTTGCGGTTCTTGCGGATAGGTTTCGCGATTCTATCCACCTTGCGCACTTTTCCACTTAGGCGTAAATCTCGCATCGATGGAATCGTTATCACTGCCCGCTGGCTCTTCTTCAACTTTTGGGCGTCGGTTTCTCCTACCTGTAGTTTAACCTGCATCACAGACAGTTCAGGTATTTTCACGATCGGCATATTGGGCCAAAGCTGTGTGCCGACGGTAATTTTATCCCCGGACCAATGTCTTGCATATTCAATAAAACCGTCAGCCGGCGCCTTGAGCTGTAACTGTGACAGCATGTGGCGAGCCTGCTTGAGTTTGCTTTCTGCTTGTCGCACTTTCAAATGCAGCCGCGTCCGTTCTTCTTTGCTAATCTTTTCGCTCGCATCCAGCTTTCTGCGGATTTTTTCCAATTCAACCTCGTCTTGCGCAATCCTCAGTTTTCGAATTTCCTGTGTTTTGGGGGACTCAAAGGCCATCCTGCTCAACTGCAGTTGCGACGCGCTCAAAGAGGCCTCCGTATTCTGAAGCTGCGACTCCAAGAGAACATGCTGCATAGCCATTTCCGCCCCGCCTTTTTCAGCGTCGGCCTTGGCGATGTCGACTTCATTCAGGGCATTCAAATATTTTCGCTCGACCTCCCCGGCCTCCAGCTCAACAATAACGTCGCCTTTTTTCACCCACGACCCCTCGGGCGGCAGCCAGGCGACTTTGGACATGGCCCAGTTCAGTCGTGGCGTGACGACAGTGTGGGCGTGTTTGGCTTCGAGAACACCAAGAGCCTCGACGCTGATGATGAGCTCGCCGCGTTTTGCTGTGAAGGTTAACCGGGTTTTATCGTTACCGGAGAATTGTGTGGAAGCAAGAAAAATCACCACACCGGAAAAGAGAATCGCAACCGTGGTGATGATAATGAAGTGTCTGCGACTAAAGTGCAATTTCATCGCCCTGCCCCTATCGAGAAAATCGGGTATGGGTAGTCAATTACTTGAGGTTAACTCATTTCTGTTAACAGTAAGACTCTGTAAAGAGCAAAAAGGTTCAAAACTTTTTCGCAGACACCGAAGGCTCCACCACGGATTCACCCAGCGCGGCGAAGCTGCAAATCCCAAAAACCAAATGACCAAATCCCAAATCAGTCAGGTACCTGACCGATAAATCTCAAACAACAAAACTCAAAAACCAAACGCACTGATTTTTTACTTCAAAGCCAAACACGTTCAGGACAGCAAAGTTCTTTCGGTAAAACACGCAGGAGTTTGGCAGAAAAGTTTAAACTCACTTGCCCGAAGGCGTCCCTGCCGAGGGCCTTCGACCACAAATTTAGAAGAGAAACCGCTCGGCGAGAGCCTGCACTGAGATCGTCGTAGTGGCCCCTTCGCTTAAGAAAAGAGTCTTTTTATCCAGGCCTCTAAAATCACGGTGACAAACGCTTGGGGTTGGTGAAAAAGTTTTTCATCAGTTGGGTTTTTCTATCTGTTGGAAATCAACTCCAACGGATGAAGACGAATGTTGCCTGCACTTTTTTAGAACGACCGGAAAATCGAAGTCGTGCCACCGCGTTGTTCGAGTTTGATGTCTCTAAGGTGTGAGGCTTTAATGCCAATTCGGAAGTAGAAACCTTTACTGATGCCGGTAGGATTCCAATTAAACTGTGCCTCCCAGCAATGCAAATCCCGGAACAACGAAATACTCTGATCGGCAATGTCGCCGTTCTGAATATCCCAGCGCATGCGGTACCGTATGCGCCAATTCTTTGTGAGCTGCATTTGCACGTTCGACAGCTCCAAGAAAGCCCTTTTGGTTGTGTTGTTGGGATTGAATTTGTTTAGACTGTATCGAAAGGAAACCGAAGCGCTCCATGGCATATCCGACAGTGAGAACGACCTGCTTTCTGCTTCGGGAGTTTGTGATTGCGCCGGCGGGGATTGTGAAAACCGTGAGGCCAAACCGGAGGTTCCGGCCTGTGAGAGCTGAGTTGAAGTGGAACGGGTTTTTCGTCCTCCGAGAGACCAGCGCAAATCAAAATTAAACCGGGTCAAACGGAGAGAGTTGAAGAGCCCTCTCTCGCTCAGCAAAAAGGTGTTGACAACGCGGTTGGCATCCGTGTCGTACTTATAGAAGCTATGCGTTATGTTCCAACTTATGCTGACGTTTTTTCTCGGGGTGGCGCGAAATGTCGTGCGGAGGTCTTGAAATTTCAAACTGTCGATAGCGAAATTGTAGCCGCTGCTGAAATCCAAATTAAACAGGTTGATTTTTTTTTCGTTATTTCCTGACCCGAGTTTCATCTGAAACAAGTTGCGCAGACTGAATCCCATACTGTTTTGCTCAAAAGCCGGGGTGCCGCCAAAACGATCGCGTTTTTTCTCTTCGCCATCTTCATCGAGTACCGGGTTACCGGCGCTGTCGGTGACGGCGATAAAATATCCCCAAAACGAAGATGTATAATCGGGTCGGTAAGTAAAAGAGAGCGAAGGAGACATTCGGTGTCGCAGCCCCTTGACCGGACCGACGTTGAGGTTAAACGTACCGTACACGTTTGTATTCATGGAAGCCGTGTAGCTGAACAGGCGCCGCGCAGCAAAACCTTTTTCTTCCGAGGGGGTAACCCGTCCGGTCGTATCTTGCGTGAAACTTTGAGTTCGATCAAACCAGTCTTCATCATATCTTAAATTTTGTCCTAACGAAAGCCACCCGAACAGTTTCTTGGGATTGGTAAAATTGATGGTGACGTCGTGAGTGGCCCGGCGCTTGAGATCCAGACCGGACACCTCCGAGCTCGCTTTGCGGCCGGTACTTTCAAAAAAACCTTTATAATCATACTGAATATGATTGAACCATCTCTGCTCCTTTTGGGGATTTCGCTTGTCCTCTTTAAAAGGGAAAAGCGCGCTGCGGTTGCGTGTGAAGCGAATTTGGGGCAGGGTGAGAGACTCGCTGCCCGTGTCCAAATCCTTGGCTTGACGCAGATTGATGGTTATGCTGTTTTTGCCCTCTCCCCAACGTTTAGAAAAAGTCGCGTTCGACTGTAACTGCCGGTTGAGGCGTTCGTCCCGGTCGGTACTGAACTCTTTGAAAAAAGTGTTGTTGCTGACAAAACGGGCGTTGACCGAAAAATGGGTATTGCTATCGATAGTCTGGCTGTGTCGAATGTTGAGATCCCAACGGCGCTCCCGGCGCCCGTTCGGGAAATTTTTACGCGTGAAAGAGCCCCCAATCGCGCCTGAAAATTTATACCGCATTGCGTAATTCCAATGGGTTCGAAAAAGAATCCCGGTGCGCTCAAAAAAGTCCAGAGTAAAACGGGCGTCGTAAAACTCACTGGCGGCCCAGTAAAAGCCCAAATTCTGTAAAAACCGACCCTCGGTCGGGCTGGTTCCGTACTGTGGCAGAATAATCCCGGATTGCCGGCCGTCCTCCCGCAGCGAAAACATCGCGAACGGAAAAATCGCGAGCGGAATTTTGCCGATGGAAAAGACCACCGGCTTGGCGATGACTCTCTCATCCAAGATGACCTTCATTTTTTTCCCGCCAAAATTGTAGTGCGGCTCTTCCAAGTCGCACGTCGAATATATCCCGTTGGAAACAAAAAACACCTTCTCGTCGATCCGCTTGACTGCTCGGCCGTGATAGTATCCATCCTGAAATTTGGTTCGTCCGCGAATAATGCGCCCTTTTTCAGATTTAAAATTGAATTCCATTCTATCGCCCACCATTTCTTCGTGACCGTCTGAAAAGACCGGCCGGCCGACTCTCCCCACTTGCAAAGAGTCGCCTGTGGTTGCGTTCGTACCGTTCATAGTATCCTGCAGCGCTTCGGCGATCATCATATGCTTGTCCCAAAATACCGTGATTTCGCCGGCTTTGATAATGAAATTTTTATAGCGCACAGTGGCGTCGCCGATCAGTCGAATCATCCGTTGGTTTTCGTCACTATCGAACGCCCGGGCAGAGTAGACCACCGGGGAATCCAAACCGACGCTGACCGGTTTGATGGTTTCGGCGGCGGTCGAGTCGCGATTGTCCGCAATTAACGGATTGGTGACCGGATAATATATGGGAGTTGTTGCTGCGTCGTTTGAATCCGCTAAAGCCGCCTTAAAAGATGAGCTGTCCGGTGGCGTCATTTCCTGGGCTGGCAAGATTTGAGAGGGAAGAAAAATGAATAAGAAGAGAAAATTATGCAAGCTCGTTTTCATAACGACTTTCGATTCGGTCCGTGGCGATCATCACAGGTCCTGAGTTCCTTTCTCTTTACTACATTTTGGAGTCACTTTTTGTTCCGATGCGAAACAAGGCTAACACTTCAAACACGAAACTTACCCGTACGGGATGAATGAGCACGGAATTTCGGGATTAGAAATAACTTCAAGAGAGCACCGTCCCCGGCGTGGGGTGAAGTTGATGTTAAGGATTATTTACGCCCTTTCCCTCCAAAAGGATGAGAAAATCTGTGCATAACTTTGCCAACGCCACTCATTATCGGATGGTCTGCTTTTAGCATTTTAGCTGCATATTCATTCGCCTCAGTTTCTTGCTCAATATCCTGACCGTAAACGCAATGGCGATTTACATAATGGCCAATTTCGTGATAAAGCGTCCGTTCATTTAAGATCCTAACAAGCCAAGAGCACACCGGAATCTTTGAGTAATCACCTCGCCAGAAAAGTTTAATCGAGTCAAAAATAGGTGCATAGGTGCCGTTATAGTTCTGTGACCGCCTGGGTTCTATATAGATTCTATCGATACCGTCCAAATCACTATCTGGAATAACGTTCAGCCACCTCTTGAGGTTTGTTTCAATGTTTTGATTGGCGAGAGCTTTGTGTTCATAGATTCTAATTGATTTAAGTGTGTACAACCGATAATCCTTTAGGGTGAACTCGCTGATTGTGTTCAACCTTTGCCTTGTAATTCGCTGGCAACCGTTTTTAATTACCTGTTTTATGACTTTGCGAGATTCATTTTCATCTATGTCATGTAACACTCCCAGTAGTCCGGTAATCGTCCGGAATTTTGCTTTGGACTCAATGTCTAATTTATTAGTTGACAGCACAGTATTTCTCAAGTAAGGGATAGCTGGCTTTCCAATTCTATAGAGAGCCCTGTGCCATCTCAAACGCGACTTGTCAGAAGTATACATTGTTAAGCTCTGCAAGTAGTTCTGCAAGACTTTGGTGATTTCTCGTTCAGATTTCATGTCTTCCAAAAAGACTCTCTTATATCTTACTTTCTAACTCATTTATTTGGCTCACCTTTCTTCACCTGATCGATATTTCTTCCAGATTCTCGAAAGCCGCTCCTTGAAATTCTTCTCAAATCCGTTCTCCGTCGGCCGGTAATAAATTCTGTCCTCGAGCTTTTCAGGCAGATATTGTTGTTCCACAAAATTCTCATCGTAATTGTGGGGGTACAAATAGCCGTGGCCGTAACCGGATTCCTGCATCAGTTTTGTCGGCGCGTTGCGCAAATGCAACGGCACCGGCTCGACCGGATTTTCGCGAACGTCTTTTTGCGCTTCGGAAAGCGCTTTGTAGCTGGCGTTGCTTTTCGGAGCCGAAGCCAAGTATGTGGTCGCCTGCGCCAACACCAACCGGCCTTCGGGCAAACCGATATACGTGACCGCGGTGAAAGCAGAGGTGGCCACCACCAGCGCTTGCGGGTCGGCATTTCCGACGTCCTCGGATGCGAGAATAATCAACCGCCGGGCAATGAACTTCGGCTCTTCACCGGCTTCCAGCATACGAGCGAGATAATGCAGAGCTGCGTTCGGGTCCGAACCGCGTACACTTTTGATGAACGCGGAAATCGTGTCATAGTGCTGGTCGCCCTGCTTGTCGTACAAAAGCATCTTGCGCTGCAAAGCCTCTTGCACGCCGCTCTCATCGATGATTTTCAGCCCGTCAGCCGAGGGAACTGCCAGTTTCTCAGCCAGCTCCAACGTGTTTAACGCGATCCGTGCATCACCGCCGGAGAGGTTGATGAGCAGTTCTTTAGCATTGCCGGCAAATTCTATCTGTGCCGCACTGAGAACGTCATCTCCGGTGAGTGCGCGGTCAACCACGGAACGGATGTCTTCAAAAGAAAGCGCGTTAAGCCGGTAAACCCGGCTGCGTGAGAGCAGCGGCGCGATCACCTCAAATGACGGGTTCTCGGTCGTGGCGCCCACCAGGGACACCGTGCCGTCTTCGACACAGTGCAGCAAAGCGTCCTGCTGGGCTTTGTTGAACCGGTGGATTTCGTCCACAAACAAAATCGTGCGTTTTGCCAATTGCCGGTTCGCCTTGGCCTTTTCGATGACTTTGCGAATATCCGCTACCCCGGCCGTCACCGCGCTGAGCTCGAAAAAGTCCGATTTCGTTTCCCGGGCGATGATGTGCGCCAACGTGGTTTTGCCCGTTCCCGGCGGGCCCCAGAGAATCATGGAAACCAGCTCATCGGCTTCCACGGCCTTGCGCAGAATTCGACCCTCACCGACGAGATGGTCTTGCCCTACGTAATCCGCCAGTGATTTCGGACGCATGCGGTCGGCCAAAGGGGTGGATTTGGCGATCTCGTTTTTAGCTTCTAAGTCGAAAAGATCCATAGTTCACACTGTTTTCGTAAAACGTAACAGTTCACTGAGTAAAATTTGGGACGCTGATGAACGCAGATAAACGCTGATTTCTTCAAAACTTTTAGACGACTTGATTCATCAGGCATTGATCGGTTTTTGGGTCTGTGATTTTCGTGCCGTTAATTTTTATACACGTGATGCTGGATTGAGGTGAAAGGCATGACGCTATTTGAAGCGAAGAAGTCAGTCTACCTTCATTCTCTTGCGAAACTTAACCAGAAAAGACGAAAATGTCAATACTGGAGATGGTGATTGTTATTTCTTTGGAAAGCGTAGACAGGTATGTTTAATCCACCCGGTTCGGGTCGTTCCAATAAAATTGCGTGATGCCGCGGGCTGTGCCGAACCAGATGTAATCGCCGTCCAATAAGATAGCGTTGACCCGGTTATCGATGAGGCCGTCCTCAACGGTAAACGTGCGCCATGAGCGTGTTTTGCGGTTGAATTTCATCACCCCGTGATTGGTACCCGCCCACACCGCTTCTTTTGTGGCCAAAACCCGGTTGATGGGGGTGTTTGGAAAGAAGCGTCCCTCCGGAACGCCGAGCCATTTTTTCCGCTCGATGTCGTACACGTCGATGCCGTTGTTGCTGCCAAACCAAATTTCGTTCTCAAAACGCGAGATAGAATTGATAACATCATTGAGAGGCCCTTCAGTATCCGCACTGTAGCCGCCTTCTTTCTTTTTTGTATCGTACACATAAACACCTTGATCGCTGCCGGCCCAGAGCAGATTCTCCATAAATTCAAGATCGCTGACCTTAACCAGGGTCAAATTCCCCGGGGTCAAACTTCTAAATCGCAAGCTGTCTTTGTTCGCCAAATATTTTTTCGCGATCGTGCTGATACCGTTGGCCGTGGCGGCCCAAACCGTTTTCTCGTCCACCACTGTGTCGAAGACCCGGTTATCGGCGAGCCCGTGGAAGTTGGTGTAAGTTTTCCAAGTGCGCTCCCTGGTAGAATAACGGGAAAGCCCGTGTCCGGTAGAAAACCAGAGATTATCCCTGTCCGCAGTTATCGCGTAGATGAGATCGCTGCGCAAAGCGCTGATGCTGCGTTGTTCAAAAAAGCGCCAAATGTCCCGCTCCGAATCCCAGGAGGAGATTCCGCCGCGATTGGCAGGTTGATCCCCGAAGCCGCCGGTCCAGAGCACACCCTCATGAAAGATCATCGAGTTGATGAATGCGTTGGCGAGACCGAAAGGCAGCATTTCCATTTGTGAGCTGCGTACATCGCCTTTACCGGCGCCGAGCCCCCAGGTAGCGATCCAAAGGTTCCCCCAATCATCTTCCACCGAAGCGACGATTTCTGCTTCCCGGAAATTGAAATCTTCCACAAGTCCTCCGGGATCGAACAAATAGCCGTCGCTCATGAAGAAGTGAGGAAACGGCGAGCGGCGACGGGCCCGCCTCCCGAACCAGTGAATATTATTTCTTGGCTGAGAAACGCCGCCGTTGTTGGCCAGCAAAATAACCCCGCCGTATTTATTGGTCTCAAAACGGCGGCCGCCGCGTGACTCGAAGATAATATTTTCTGAAGCGACGCCGATGGACTCGATTTCGTCTGCGCGTGGCAATCCGAACTCATCTTTAAAGAAATTCGTCCAGCGCTGCGCAGTCGGCTGGTAGTAGCTCACCGCGGTATGCGATGCGCACCACAAGTAGCCGGTATCGAAATCAAAGGCGACCGTCCAAATATCGTTGTCTGCTAAACCGTTGCTCGTGGTCCAGGGAAAGTCCCAGCGGTTTTGAAATTGATCGAACCGGGTAACGCCGGAATGCAGCGTCCCGAAGTAGACGTACTGATTGCCGACGGCGATAGAGGTCACATAGCGAGCGACGGAATAACTGATCCAGTCGCCTTGCTCGTAATTGGGATTGCTTTCTCTTTGGCGAAATTCAGGCAGTTGTGAATGAAGGAGCGCGTGACTGCCGAAAAAAACCAAGAATAGCAGCACTCTTTGATATGGTTTCATAGACGCTTGATCATCGCAATGAAAAGAAAAATGCTCGTGTGTTTATGAAGTTCGGGTCATACGCTTAATACGTCCCGCATTACTTTTGGATGCGCGTAATTTTATCTCAATCATGGAATCGACATAATTAGTTTCCAATACCTGAGCCAGCTCGTATATTCCTGCCAGAAGCCCGGATTCCTTAAGCGGCAGCCGCAGCGTCCATTCTAAGACCGTATCGCAGGCGTAGCTTCCGAGCTTGTGTTTCAAATCTTCCAAAAACAATCCTTTCACTGCGGAAACAAAAATCGCAGGTTGAAATTCACTTTTGAGATTGGCGAGCAGCCCCTTCTGCTCGAGCTTGTCGATCTTGTTAAAAACATAAAGGCTCGGTTTCTCGGAAATGTGCAGATCGTGCAGCACCGCGTTGACGACGGAAATATGCTCTTTCAGATGCGGGTGACTGACGTCGACGATGTGTAGGAGCAAATCGGCAACTTTGGCCTCTTCGAGCGTGCTCATAAAAGAGGCGACCAAATGGTGGGGCAGTTTGCGGATAAAGCCCACAGTGTCGATCAGCAGAATAGCAGGACGGTCGCCAACCCTATTCAAACGCCGGATGGTTGCATCGAGCGTGGCAAACAAACGATCTTCCACAAAGACGTCAGAATCGGTCAAGGTGTTGAGCAGAGTCGATTTGCCGGCGTTGGGGTAGCCGACTAAAGCAACCCGGAAGGTCAGGTCGCGGTTTTTTCGACGCACCTCCCGGTGTTTCTTGATTTTGTCTAATTGTTTGGTTAGCGCTCGAATCCGCTTTCTTATCAAGCGGCGATCGACTTCTAACTGTGTTTCTCCAGGTCCGCGGGTACCGATGCCGCCTTCCTGCCGGGATAAATGCGTCCACTGACGAGTGAGGCGGGGAAGGAGGTAATTCAATTGTGCCAATTCCACTTGAGTTCGCGCTTCACGGGTTTTTGCGCGCCTGGCAAAGATATCCAGAATTAAACCGCTGCGGTCGAGGATTTTCTTGTTGAGCGCTTTCTCTAAATTTGCAATCTGAGCCGGGCTCAAATCATCGTCGAAAATCACCAGATCGATATCATTGTCTTCCACCCGCTCAGAAAGCATCGCGACCTTGCCGCGTCCGATGAAAGTCGCCGAATCGATTCGGCGCCGTTCCTGAATAACCCGCTCCACAACCAGAGCGCCGGCGGTATCGGCCAAAAGGGACAACTCTTCCAGATGCTCTTCGGTTTCCCAGCGCCGCTTTTTATCGAGAGACAGGCCGACTAACAACGCCCGTTCCGTGTGGTTTGAATGATTAGGTATCACAGTTCAAATTGGTCTTGGAGTGCAACGCTTTAGCGTTGCGGTTTTCATTGAAACAGTGCAAAACTAAAG
>JBHHWX010000144.1:0-11933 GCA_046756745.1 bacterium
TATCCTGCAATCCCCCCCTTTCAAGACATGCGGACATGACAAAAGGAGTTGTTTTCGTCTAAATGTACAAACTGATAAAATGTTACAAACGATATTTAGGAATTGGCGAAAAAAAACGCCGCCCGAAAAACCGGGCGGCGTTGCACCTTGAGAATGAGGGTTAGAGGAGGGATCGAGGAATTCTTTCTTTAGCTGCCGTTTTCACCGTCGCCTTCAGCATTGGCTTTTTTCGTGATACGGTATCGACCGTGGAAGAAACCACGTCTATCATTTTCACGGCCAGTCTTAAATTTCCCTCTAAGCACACCGACGGTGTCATGCGCTCTATTGACCCAGCGGCCCCGGAAGACGCCGCCATTTTCGCCGCGTTCATAATTCCAGTGCCCGGCCAAAAGTCCGCGAAATTCGCCGTTCAGGCTAATGTATTTGCCTTTGAAGACTTTTTCACCGTTTCGGTTGATGCCCCAGATGCCTTTAAGGTGGCCGGCGTTTGTTCCGAGACTGTTAATCCAACGGCCTCTAAATTTTCCGCCGTGGCGTCTTGTCTTCACCCAATGGCCGCTCAGAAAGCCGCCTGCGAAAGGCACGATATCTTTGGAACGGGAAACGATGGAGACTTCGTACGGGCCCTCGCCAACCGGTTCAATCATTTCAAGTGAATCTAAATCTGAAAATTCAAGTGTTTTCGAATAATCGCCCGCGGTGAAAGTAAAAGTGCCCACATCGTCAGTTGAATCGTTGTCGATAATCGCTAAAGCTAAACCGTCAAAATGTGTGACGATGTTTGAAGTAAAATCAAGACTCTTACGGTCGGTGCGCGGAAGCGCAATCGCGTCTCCGCCATCAAATCGGATCGTTCTGAGAAGGACTAACGTGCCTTTGCTGACTTGCGCCGAACCGCTAAAATTGATATGATCGGTCTCCGTGGAATCGCCTTCGAGCAATCCCCAGGTAATGCGTAGAAAATAAGCTTTGACTTTGGAAGTCTCGTCCGTCAAAACCTTCGTCACTTCAACATCTTGACTAAATGTGTCGGTGACTTCCACGTCGTCCGCAAAATCCGACACCATCGACGCCTCACCAAAACCAACGGATTCATCCTGCGTGGTAAAACCGCCGAATTCTTTATCCAAGCTGATCTCGACTTCTTCTGCGGTATTCTCTTCGATGGGGCTTGTTGCCTGCTCTTTGCCACAAGCTGTGAGCAAAAGGAAAGCGCCCAGAGAAAATAGTGCAATTGAGTTGATGAACTTCTTCATGTTATTACCTCCTGTAAAGGTTCTCTGTTAGAGTGAATAATGTGTTTGATTTTCATAATTCGTTTTGATTCATGATGAATTGCAATTCACGCGACTCTTAAGCAAGGAGCGGGCCACAAATGGAAACACCTGATTTCCGAGCGCCTTATTTTATAAATATCAGGAGGTTGTGCGATCTAAGCGTCATTCCTGTTTCAAGGTCGAATGGCGAAATCTGTTGAACCTATGTGTGCAACGTGAACCTGTGGGTACAATTGGAGAGGGCGGTAAGTAAGGTTTTTTGGGTGAAGAATTACGGAAGGATAACTCATTGTTTCAGTTGTGCTGTCATTCCTGCGATCTTTTGTGCGGGAATCTCCTACGTGACGGATGGAGATTCCAGCTCAAAAGACTACCGGCATGACATGAGCGGTCGAGTTTTCGGTCAATGCCTGCCTAAAAATTTAACTGCAATGTGGAATAGGACCACACTCCAATATCATCATTGGTAAATCTTTGTTCCAGCAGGTCTCCGGCAATAAAGAACGCAAGCCCAAAAACAAATGAGACACCGGTGTTGTATTTGTAATTGAGGACTAAATCCAGCTCGTTGCCGAGGTTTTTCTCCTCTCCTTTTGCCGTTCTAAAATTGTGGATGTGAGCGTTAAAATTCCACTTATTGGCAAACGGGACCTTTGCCTTGATCATAAAATCGTGCAAACCTTGGCCGCTGGTATTAAGCGGGACATTAATAAAGTAGTCCATGAATCCGTAGAATTTGTGGTTGGTCGCAAACAGGGTATCGAAGGCTTTGTAATCATCATCGCCCGCATCCATTCCCGAGAGAAAATCATACCCTACCCGGACGCTCGGTTTATGTGCCGTTTGAAATGTATACCCGACTGATCCGGTGAGCATAAACGCGAAGACGTCTTGCCCGCGGCGTTTGCCAAATTGCAGAGCCGCTTCCGTCTCGAAATCGAAGTTTGACGAGAAGCGGCCTTTGTTGTAGGTCCCGATGGTTGCCCGGTTCAGGTCATTCTCGCCAGGAATGGTCTCATTCAAATTGGACTGAAATAAGCCGTAAACATCTAAAATGTATTTAGGATTTTTACGATGTTTGTAATAGACGCCATAAAATTGGTTGTCCGTATTTTCCCGGCCCGCTGTCGATGACGGGGTTGCAGGTCCGGAAACCGGGATATTCCCTTCATTGATAACCATGGCAAATAAATCAAAGTTGGCATTTTTACCAAAGGTCAATTTGACGCCATCGAAAGCACGACCGACATTGCTAAAGCCGACCGGGCCGATGAGCCTTTGACTTCCATACAGCATTTCCTGCCTGCCGACCTTGAGTTGAATCGGTCTGTCCCATAAGTTGCTGATTTCAAAATAAGCCTGATGCACGTCCAAATTCGAAGTGTTGGCTAAAGTACCGGGCTCCCTGCCAAAAGCCCTGGAGTCCTGTATTTGAATATAAGCCTTCACGTCTTCTAATGCCTGAATATTCGCTCCGAATCGGGTCCTTAACAAGGTATAAGTATTGACGTCAGAGTCATTATTAAAGTCGCGGCCATCCG
The DNA here is from genome assembly GCA_046756745.1 of bacterium. Lineage (GTDB taxonomy): Bacteria > Zhuqueibacterota > Zhuqueibacteria > Oceanimicrobiales > Oceanimicrobiaceae > JBHHWX01. The sequence goes on from JBHHWX010000144.1 coordinate 2,822, forward strand.
CTTCGCTCCTGACTCGAATCTGGCCGTTAAATTTAATGGGGACATCTGGTGTTTGGGCACGTGAGGTCCCAACTAAACTCAAGCTTAACGTAAATAATAACAATCTGCGCATGATTATTCCCTCATTGTTAGTTATTGCTCGTCATGATATTCTTGGCGATTCAATCGCTGCGATCTCCAATCATCAATTTTAATCGTCAATCTTTTCGCTCACTGGGCATAGCGTTTTTTAAACTCCGCCTGCGCTTTAGCCCGCGCCGCTTTTTCTTCCGGACTCAGCTTCCCGAGAAACCATTTGTGTAACTCGGAATTCAAGATTTCATTCAGTCTGGCCCCGACTTTTCGAGCGCCGGCAGCGCGACCGTGGCTCTTGCCTTCCGCGATCACCTTTTTGACTTCCGGTATAAATTCAACATAAAATCGCTCGGCAACCTCGTACATTCCGTGCCACTGTGTATAATCCGGGCCCATCATGGAAGCGCCCATACGGGCACGGCGGCCTTCATGGTGCCAGAGATAGAAGTAGATCCATTCGATTTCATCGTCGAAGGCTATGTCGGCCGTAATTAGGTTCTCAGCTTTCAGCATTTTCATGAGCTCAGTGGCCGGCTTGCCGAACTTATCGTTGTACAAATGAACCACGTCGTCATACTGTTTGTAAAAGTTCTGAACATATTGTTTCGAGTGGCACTGGAAACACACATCCTGCATATTCTGGCGGCGTTTTTCCCAGGGAATCGTTTCCTTACCCGCCTTGATTTCCTTCGCATCGATTTTTTCCGAAATCGGCGGACGCAGCGTCCAGCTTATCCTTTCGCCGACGTCATGGGTCACAGGCTGATTTGGAGTGGCGCTCATGTGGCATGTGGCGCAGGTCGGCGCTGCAAAATAATCTTTACCCACTATCCAGGGCCGTACCTCGAGATTCATTTCATCTTTGTGGGCGATAAAATTGATGCCGTGTTTCGATTCGCGGTAAATTTCGTACTGCGGATGGTCCGGTCCCAAATGACATTTACCGCAATCATCCGGCTCCCGGGCTTGCGCAACAGAAAAATAGTGCCGGTTGTGGCAGGCGGCGCAAGACCCTAAACTTCCATCCGGATTCACCCGCCCTATGCCGGTGTTTGGCCAGGTCTGCGGATCGATCATCAAAATCCCATTACGGTCTTTCACGGCATTCCCATCCTCGTCACGTACAAAGTCAACGACGGAGCCGTGGCACTGCTTGCACCCGCTGACAGCCGCGGCATTGCCGTGCATCATACTGCCTTCGACGACTTCAGCTAACACATTATCGAGTGATCCGAGGATTTTCCCGCCTTGGGCGTGATGGCTTTTTTGAAACTCGGCAAATTCCTTTTTGTGACAGCGCGAACAGTCTTTTGGAGAAACGATGGTCGCAATAGTAAAGCGATAATGTGCGAACGCGTCGACATCGTCTGCTCCGGCCTGATGGCATTCAATACAACCGACCCCTTTGATCGCATGCACACTTTCCTTCCACTGCTGAACAGCGGTTCGGGCATTGCTTTGCTGAGAATGACATTCCACGCATTTTTTGTTTTCGTCGGAAAGAACAATTGCCGGTTTTGTTCCCGGAATCTGCTTTTTCCCTTCGATGTATCCAACGATCAACAGAGCCGCGAGCAGGAAAAAACTCAGAACGCCAATAATCATTCGCTTTGTCTCAAGTGAAAGCATAAACCTACTCCTCGTATTTGAATGACTTGGAAAATTTGGGACTTGTTAATTTGAGATTTAGACCAGGGCTTCCCACACCGTAAAAATTAAAAATACAAAAAAACCGGTCACACCGATCCAGAAGCTGATATCCCGGCCCGGAAACTTTCTCATAAAAACACGATCGATAAATGGCCAAAACAGGAGAATCGTGAGAAAAATGATCGTACCCACCACACCAACCTGAAACGAAGTCAATTTTAACCACCGAAAAGTGGCATAAAAGAACCACTCGGGTTTGATGTGTTCGGGTGTCACAAAAGGATTGGCCGGGTCTCCTAAATGCGCCGGATAAACCAAAGCCAGAATGGTCAAAATAAACGTCAGAACGAGACCCACGATCAGCTCGGTATAAAAATGATCCGGGTAAAACGGGTAAGATTCTTCTTTGATTTTTTCATCTTCTTTAAAACGCAATCTTGTGACGCCGTGCAGCCTGATTTGTACCACATGCAGCGTCAAAAGCAGAACCACGACAGTTGGTAAAACACCGATATGCAAAACGAAAAAACGAGTCAGAGTGTTATCTCCGACCTCAGGACCACCGCGGATAAAGTTGGCGAGAATTCCTCCGATGAGCGGGGTCGCTTCGGCGATGTTTGTGCCGACCACTGCCGCCCAGTAAGAGAGTTGTTCATAAATGAGAGAATAACCGGTAAATCCGAACCCGAATGTCGCGAGCAGCAGTCCAACCCCAAACATCCAGTTTAATTCGCGGGGCTTTCGATATGCCGAAGTAAAAAACACCCGCATCATGTGCAGCAGGAGCGTCAAAACCATGAGATGAGCAGACCACTTGTGGATGCTGCGAATAAACCAACCGAATCGCACTTCCGTCGTAATGTAAGCGACGCTGTTATACGCCTCTGCAGGGTGCGGCACGTAGTAAAAGGTCAAGATAATTCCGGTAATGGCCTGGATGATAAAGAGATAAAGCGGGGTTCCGCCGATTGCATACCACCAGCGTTTCAAATGGTTTGGAATCGGCTCGCTTGAAACTTCTTTAAAAATATTGAGATCGATTGGAAACGACTCTGCAAACCATTCCTTCAGAGTGCCGGTTTTTTGCATCATAACTCCTTAGCTTTCTTTAAGTACTACAAAGACATTGTCGTTTTCATCGACTTCAACCTGGAAACTGTCTAAAGGCCGCGGCGGCGGACCCGAGACAACATTACCGTCCAAATCAAACACCCCGTCATGACAGGGACAGTAAAAACGCGAGTTTTCCGGCTCCCAGTAGGCTTTACAGCCCAAATGGGTGCACTGTGTGGAAAGAGCCTTTATTCCTTTATCGGTATTCACTAAAACCATCTCTCGACCTGAAAGATCTTTGAACGTTTTACTGCTATTTTGCGGGAGATCTTCGAGAGAAGACATCAGGATTTTTCGGTACTGGTTTTTCTTTTTTCTCGGCAATAGAAATTGAATGGCGTAGACCGCGCCCGTCGTATAACTCGCAATGAGACCCACGCCCATGAATATTCGTCTAAAAAAGCCACGCCGGTTTACAGTATCACTTTCGTTTTTTTTCGTCAACCTGCACCTCTGTTAATTTATTTTTTCAGCGACATTTTTTGTAGGGAACTTTGATGAATTTGAGAAAAGGGACAACTTATTCGGCGCCGTATCGTTCGGTTTGTAAAATAAATAAAATTCATCAAATGTCAAGATTTATGTGGCTCTTTTCATAAATTTCAGTCGCTTTGAGGCTGTCCAAAAAACTCGCAAAAAGTCTGCATCGCGACATTTATGTCGTCGAGCTCGAGGCTAATTTCTCGACATAACCACGGCGCCTGTTTACAACGTGCGAAAAGAAAAAAAGATTGGAATATTTTTACCGATCTCATAAGTTAATATCTAAAAGTTTTTTTTACTCTTAACCACATTCGGAGCCTATTTTTACATGACATCGATCGTACAATCGACCTATGGATTCTTAGGCCGTCTTTTCGACAATAAATTCGACCCAGCTCTCGTCAAACTTCCGGAAACCAGCGACAACCACGAGAGCAATATTCCCGGTCTGTTTATCATTGGCGAAGTGAGCGGCACGCCGTTGCTCAAATTGGGGCTCAATCAGGGCAATCGACTCATCAACCAATTGTTCGAAAACCGGCCCCGGAATAACTTGTCTGATGATATCTACGATGTGCTGATTGTCGGCGCCGGCGCTTCCGGAATCGGAGCCGCCAACCGCGCTCATGAATTAGGCATCAACTACATTGTGATCGAACAAGGCAAACCTGCAAATCTGATCCGGTCGTTCACAAAAGGCAAACCTCTGTTCATCGAACCTCTTGATGTGCCACTGGAATCTTCCATGTGGTGCGAAGAATCTTCCAAAGAAGAGCTGCTGGAGGTTTGGGACCGGCAGATCGCCGAACGCGGTTTGAAGATCAACAATCATGAGTCGGTTTCCGATATAAAAAAGTTGACGGATACCTTTGTCGTCACCACATCAAAAGGGACTTACAAGGCGAAATACGTCATCCTCGCTATTGGCAAAGCCGGCAATCCGCGCAAGGCCGGTGTGCCCGGAGAGAAAGAATATGCGGAAAAGATCGCTCATTTTCTGGCCGACCCGGATGAATTCAACGGCAACGATGTTCTGATTTACGGCGGCGGCGATGTGGCGGCGGAAGCGGCGATCGCCCTGGCCCCGGATAACCGGGTCACGATGGTGACTATCGATCCGGAATTCATCTTCCCCAAGAAACGCAACGTCGATAAACTGCACGAGTTGGAAAAACAGGGGAAATTGAATATTCATTTCAATTCACATCTGAAAGAAATCGGACAGGATTTCGTCAAGTTCGATAAAGACAAAAAGAGCATCGAGATTAACAACGACCAGGTATTCGAGATGATCGGCTCCGAGCTGCCGATTAAATTTTTCAACAAAGTTGGAATCAAGCTGGAGGGAACCTGGGATGTCAAAAAGGTCCTGTTTTGGGGAGCGATGTTTTTGCTCTCCTACTGCATTTATGCCATGAAAGCGCCTTGGTGGCCTTTCAACCTGCCCTGGTTCACCGGCCCGGACGGCAACCCGATGAATTGGAAAGAATGGCTGACCTTCGATTGGAGCCTCTTCGGTTTTGCCAAGCACATTTCCCCCAGCTTTTGGTACGCTGGTTTGTACTCGCTGTTCATGACCTTCTTCGGCTTCAAAGCTTACGTGCGTTGGGGCGTGAACTTTAAAGACCGCTATCAGAAAAAACGCTACCTGACGCTCATCACTACCCAATGGACGCTCGGATTTTTCGTGCCCGAGTTCATCATGTGGTACATCCATCACAAAGCCGGCACCAATATCATTTTGGGCAATCCGGAATTCTCGTGGAAAGCTTATGGGCTTGAATACGTCTGGCCCTTGCAGTTCCACCAATTTTTCTACGATATCAGCTTATTCTATATTATTTGGGGACTGCTCACGGCGTTTGTGATCATTCCGATTCTGTCTATACACCATGGTAAGCGCTACTGCACCTGGTTCTGCGGCTGCGGGGGTCTGGCAGAAACCTGGGGCGACCAGTGGCGCCACAAAGCGCCCAAAGGCCGGCGCGCCAAAGCCTGGGAATGGATGAACAAAGTCGTGCTGGTATGGGCTTTTGTGGCCACAATCCTGGTCGGCGGAAGCATGTTTTTTGGCAAGCTGTGGTATGATGACATTTACCATTGGTTCGGCTTCTTATCGAGAGCCGGAGAGAACGCACGCAGTTGGTATGCCTACATCGCCGACTTCTGGCTGGTCGGGGTGATTCCCATCAGTTTGTACCCGTTCTTCGGCGGCAAAATTTGGTGCCGTTACTGGTGCCCACTGGCAAAATGGATGGAGTTCTGGAGCAACAAATTCGGCAAGTTGGGCATCGACAGCAACGAGAAGTGCATCACCTGCGGCGAATGCTCGCGCTACTGCGAAGTCGGCATCGACGTGATGAGTTTTGCCAAGAACCAGCAGCGTTTTTCCAACAAAAACAGCTCCTGTATCCAGTGCGGAATTTGTATCACGGTCTGTCCTATGGATGTGCTGTCTTTCCAAAAAAACGGCACGCTGCAATTGAATGGCGAGGTGATCGAGAAGGAGTATATCAAAGCGGCGGCTTAGAAGCTTAGCCGAAAAGACTATTTTTTTAGCGAAGGCGTCCCCGAACGTTTTTACCCTGAAGTCTGTGACGATAAGCCCTCGGGCAAGTAGGTTTGGACTTTTGGGCAAACTCCTAACCCGGACAAGCCCCGCAGAAAGCGCGGGATTTAACAACCGGTCTTTGATCCCGATTCCTTTCATCGGGGAAATCCCAAATAAATCTCAAACGACAAATAAAAATGAACAAAACAACAGCCTCAACAAATACTGTGTGAAGAAAACACTAAGCATAGATCTCCTCGATCAAATCGTGATATTCTTGCTCTACCTGCTTACGTTTGACTTTCAAGGTTGGAGTCAACATGCCATTCTCGACGGTGAATTCTGCCGTAAGCAAACGGAACTCGTGAATCCTCTCATATTTGGAAAATATTTTTTGCCGTTCTTCGATTTCTCTTTGAATTAAATCGATGATCGATTGGTGCTCGATCAGATCGGTTGGTTTTTCCGCTGCAATGCCATTTCGGTGAGCGTGATTCTTGAGCGCTTCGAAAGCGGGGACGATCAAAGCTGAAATAAAATTACGCTTCTCCCCGATCAGCATCACTTGCTCGATAAACGGGCTGTTTTCGACTTGTTTCTCAATGGCCTGCGGCGCCACTTTCTTGCCCACAGAAGTCACAATCAACTGTTTTATGCGGTCGGTAATTTTCAGATATCCGTCCTCGTCAAGCTCGCCGATATCGCCTGTACGGAACCATCCTTCTGCCAACACCTCCTCGGTTTCTGCCGGCATTTTATAGTACCCCATCATGACGTTTGGACCTTTCACGACGATTTCACCTTCGTCGGAAATCTTCACTGTGACGCCAGGGAGCACTTTGCCCACGGTGCCGAATTTTGGACTCTGTGGTGGGTTGACAGAAATGACCGGCGAGGTTTCGCTTAAACCGTAGCCTTCCAATACTGTTAAACCTGCGGCATAAAAAAACAATCCCACTTCCGCAGCCAGCGGCGCTCCTCCGGAAATAAAATATTTCATCTTGCCGCCAGTACGTTCACGAATTTTTGAGAGAACCAAGCTATCCGCAATCGCGTGTTCAATCTTCAAAAAGAGTCCGGCTTTTTTCCCTTTTAATTGCTGTTCCGCTTTCTTGTTTCCTACGTTCATGGACCAATTGAAGATCGCTTTCTGTATCCGGCTTCCCGAATCTGCCTTCGTTTCAACGGCTGTTTTAATTTTTTCATAAAACCTCGGTACCGACGCCATAATAGATGGCTGCGATTCCATTAAGTCGGCAGCGATATTATCGATCTGTGAATAGACAATACTGACACCGCGATAAAAGTACAAATAATCCACTGTTCTTTCAAAGGCATGGCTCAGGGGTAAAAAGGACAGGCCGCGATCTTCGAGCCCGATTTCAATAACTTCATGACAGCCCAATACATTTGAGACCATATTTTGATGACTGAGCATCACTCCCTTAGGAAGTCCGGTTGTCCCGGAGGTATAAATAATCGTCGCAATAATACCCGGTTTGGCCAATTTCAACGACTTTTCCAAAAAGTTGGAGCTATCGAGTTGGCGACCGGCCTGTAGAACGTCGTCAAAAGACATGACATTCTCAGCGGCAGCGTCGCTATCCATAGCAATGACAACTTTGACTTTTTTGAGTTTTTCCCTTATTTGTGCAATTTTATCAGCCTGCGAACGGTTCGATAAAATAACCAGCTCACTATCACTGTCGTTGACGATATATTCGATTTGTTCCGCAATGAGGGTGGGATAGATCGGCACCACAACCACGCCGAGCAAATGACAAGCGAAATCCGCGATGTGCCATTCAGGCCGGTTTTCAGCGAGAAAAGTCATTTTCGTCGACGGCTTGACACCCAATGATTTGAGACCCATTGCGAAATCTAAAACGCGTTCTTTAAACTCATTTGATGAAATATTATAAAATGCGCCGTCGTGGCCCCGGTAGATCATAAGATCGGGACGATTGTAACGTGAGATGTTATAAGCGAAAAGCTGACTGATTGTTTGAATATCCATCAAATTCTCCTAATCCGGACAAGCCGGAACTAAAAAAGAAATAAATGAACCCACTGATTAAAGAATCCCGCAGAAATAAAACTTCATATTTGGTACAAGTTCGATTTTTTTTGAAGACAATAAAATTGATGGCAAAAGGATCACGATTTAAAAAAATTATTTTGTCGTTAACCATGCTATAGAGACAAGTAAAAATAATGCAATCGCATCTGAAAATCAATAAAAATCCCTGACGTTTTAAACCTTGACTTTTAAAGCTACAGAAAGTAAATTTAACGTTGATCAAGCATTGTTTATTATCAGAAATAATCTTAGAAAGAGAGGACAGATATGGCTCACCAAATCGATTATGAGCTTATCGGGGATGATATGCAAGCCGTGATTATCACATTGGATCCCGATGAAATGGTCCAAGCCGAAGCTGGAGCCATGATGTACATGACGAACTCCATCAAAATGAACACCGAGACCGGAGGCGGTTTGCTGAAAGGCGTCAAACGGATTTTAACCGGTGAATCCTTTTTTATTACGACTTTCCAAGAGACCGGAAGCCAGCGGGGCGAAATCGCGTTTGCCGCTCCGTACCCGGGGAAAATCATCCCCCTAGACCTGTCGCAAATGGGCGCCGTACTCTGTCAGCGTGATGCTTATCTTTGCTCGGCATATGGTATAGACATTTCCATTGCCTTCACCCGCAAGTTAGGCGCCGGCTTCTTTGGTGGAGAAGGCTTTATCCTGCAAAAGCTACAAGGCGATGGGTTGGCATTCGTGCATGCCGGAGGAACCATTATCGAAAGGCAATTAGGTTCCGAAGACAGCCTTAAAGTCGATACGGGTTGTCTTGTGGCCTTGCAGGAGTCGGTGCATTATGACATCAAATTTGTCGGCGGCATCAAAACCGCTTTCTTCGGCGGCGAAGGTCTGTTTTTTGCAAATTTAACCGGACCGGGGAAGGTTTATCTGCAGACGCTTCCGTTTTCACGATTGGCTGACCGTGTGGTATCCGCTTCCGCTTCAAATATCGGTGAAACAAAGCGCGGCGGTTCTGTGCTCGGTCCCTTAGGAAATTTCATTGGCGGAGACCGGTAGGGGCTCATAAAATTAATAATTTAATTAGTGTTTGAACGAAAACTCAGAAATAAGCTCTAAGCCCCGTCCCCGGGGCGTCGTAATCACTTGTTTTTACGAAGCGTCAAACGCACCCGGGGACGGGTGCTTGAGCA
>JBHHWX010000145.1:0-11856 GCA_046756745.1 bacterium
CAAGATTGAACCATTCAATTGCTGCTGTTCCAAAATTTATTAGGTCTGAAGAACCTAGCAGACCACAAATTGTTGTTCAAACTGTGTCCGCGTTTTTCCAATTCAGAAGCTAATCCACCATCGAGTAGAACGAATCCTTGTTGTTTAAAGAACGATATTAAAGGAAGCATTACGAATCGGTTTTTGAGAAATCCATCTCGAAGTCGTGACCTGAGCCCGCGTTTCCGAAAACACCTCTCGCCGACACTAACGAAATCAAAATCGGCCGGTGTGTGGAAAGTGAGATTGTACTTCGCTTTCTTTCGATAATTGATGCGCGGAAACCAAAAATTGGGGGATTTAATAAAAACCCAGTCTTCCTTCACTCTAAATAACTCGCCGTGGTAATCGATTTTTACCGTATAAGTTTGGTCCTTCCTGAGCGCCGGGTCGCACTTTATCCAAACATATGGGTTTTTTTCGCCTTTGAAAAATACAGCCTCTTGGCCGCCAGCCCATGAGACGGAATCCACTTCCAAGTCACGATACAGGCTGAGATAAATCCAATTTTGCAGGTCTCGCAAAGCGGTGAATTTAATCTCGGCAGAAGCGGAAAAATCGAAGTTTTTGGCGATGCGAGCGTCTATTTTGTAATCCAATAACTTTATGGTCTCTTTGGAATCATAACTCAAGTCTACTCCAAAATCATAATCTCGTTTTTTGTGGAACTGACAAACGATTTCGCGTGAGTGGGCGAAGCGATCTTTTTTGGGTCTGCGCATGAGACGAATCTCTTCCGCTTCGTAAGGATTAATGACAAAGAACATCGGGTTGGATTTTTTCTTGCTGAAATGGGAGTAAAAGAGCTCACTGCTCTCAAAATCAAGGAACGCTTTCATTATTTCAGCATTGAATTCCTTCCCTTTGGGTTTGCCCATATATTTCAATGCGTACTCGAGCTGTTTGCGCACATCACCAGCCGCCTCGCTTCTGGTAAACTTCAAGTGCCTGTAGAATTCCATTAACGTGCTGTCAGCAAAAAGGATAAATAAGAAATTGAATTCCTGATCAAGCGCTCCGGTTTCATAGAACCGGTAGAGTTGTTTGCGCTCGGTTTCAATCGGCGGCGCGCATTGGAAACGGCCCTTCCCTCGAAAAACCGCGGCGCAAACTCGGTTCATGACCGATTCGCACAGATAAAGCTTGCCTTCGGCCAACGTAAATTTAGCCACATCGCGCTGAAACGTAAAATTCTGCACAGATACAGCGTTATCGAAATCGGGTTCTAAAAAGCATGAGCCCTCCCTTAAGTTATTACTACAGCTCTAACTCAAATCAGCCTTACGCCTTTTGCATCGGCTGAATTTTGCCCGTTAAGCACGGGCTAAAGCCACGTTCTACCAAATTCTGTTCCTTGCTGGGGCCACCCTGCGCCCAGAGCGCCCGGTTCGAAACAGTTAGAAAAGAAAGCTGACTCTTTTTAAAACGCTGATATCTCCCTGAATGGTTAGTTTACCTTGTGCGATAGCTTCTTTCGCATTGAATGTTCCGGACAAAATGCTTTGCATTGTTTCTTCAGTCATTGATAACTTGCAATCCACTTTATTGACAGTTCCCTTCTGTACAAATGGCTTAGGCTTCGTAAAAAAAACCACCCAACTACCGCCATTGTCCCCCTTGACCTCAAATTCAATACTACAGTCCGGTTCTGCTGCTAATGAACTTGCAAGTTCGCCTCGACGCCTAAGCATTACAGGTAAGATAACATCGAAATAATCGGTTATAGATGGTGGGCGAGAGAACTTTGTGCGATCAGCATCTGCTTCCTTAAGCCTTTCTTGAAGTACGCCTACCAGAGTCTCAAGATCAGATTCAAATTTTCCTTCGCTTATCTTGACGGCCTGCCGTCTTGAAAAGAATTTAATGTTTGCGGGAAGTATAGAACTTTCGGGCATTCGAGTCCCATCGATTAAAACAGGTATCAACGTTATTGCGCGATTAAGGCCATATTCAATTTCCATTCGCACAAAATCTTTCGGGTCATCGATTCTTTTCTCACCTGCTGAATCACGAATGTTAAGCCAATTGGGGCCGATAAAAACCAACATGACGTCGCATCCTTGAAGAGCTTTCAAAGTCACGTTTGTAAAATCTTCACCCGCTTCAATTGAATCGATGTCTCTGAAAATCATATCCGCTCCAAAATGGGATATGAGTTCGTCATAAATTTTTTCTGCCCAGTTTTCTGAGTCCTGCCTTCGATAGCTGATAAAAATGCGCGGCAGAGATCTACTGTGATTCATGTCAATGACCTATAGGAGTAAGCGATAGAATTTTATACTTATGTTTTTAGACGCTCACATCGTTGTCCAACGTGAACAGTCTTCCAATCCAGACAACTGGGTTCCACGCCACCAAACCAAGCCGTTCTGCGATTTGACGGTATTCGTCTGCCGGAACAAACGCATCGAGTTGCTCGATATATTTGAACACTTGAACTGTTGTCATATTAGTCTGGATTTTGTCTTTCTTGTTCTAATAATCGGAAGTGCTAAGATTTTGTAGCGAACATGATAAATCATTTTATTGAATTTACACCACTTTTGTTGATGTCTGAATTTCGAATTTCCTTTTCTCCAAGGCTAAGCCACTCTTGTTTTATTTCGGTTCTTCAATAAGAACCAAATTGCCGGCGCGGACTTTACGGGAGGAGGTCCTGCCGGAAGGCCAGGTAACTTCAAGCTCAGCCTCACTCTCTCCCGGCCTGAGGCCTATGTGAAGGGTGGGATCGCTGCTGCTCAAGTAGGTTGCGGCAAAGCGAACCTCGGAGAGAATAGACCGGTCTTTAAACCGGGTTACCACTTTAGCGCCGACTCCATGAGTGTTGGGAGGCTGGCCGATGAGACGGATTTTGAGCCACCGGTCGTTGCCAGGGGTGTCGTTACGGAGAAGCTCTGCCCGCCCCCCGGAATTTGAGATGAGAATATCGATATCGCCATCGTTGTCGTAATCGCCGAAAGCCGCGCCGCGGCTGACACGTTTTCTGCGGAAATGTTTCCCGCTTTGGTTGGCTGAGTTTTTAAAGCGCCCCTTTTTATCGCCCAGAAAGAGCATGTTCTGCTGCGGGTAGGTGATGCTTTGTGAGAAGCCTTCGACGTAATCGACGACGTGGCCGTTGGCCACAAAGCAGTCGAGGTATCCATCATGATTGAAGTCAACGAAACGCGTTGCCCAACTGACGTGCCGGTAGTTGTCCTTGTCCAGACGCAGGGATTTGGTGACGTCTTCAAAGAGCATGTTTCCCAAATTCCGGTACAGGTTATTGAATTCGAAAACCATATTGGTCACGTACAAGTCTTGTTTGCCGTCAGCGTCCAGGTCTGCGATGTCCACACCCATGGCCGCGGTTTCGACGCCGTCAGGGTCAAAAGCAATTCCGGCTCTTAAGGCTATCTCTGTGAATGTACCGCCGTTGTTTTCGTAGAAGAAATTGAGCGTGGTATCATTCGCAATAAAGATATCCTGATCGCCGTCGTTATCGAAGTCGGCGGCCACGACTGTCAGCCCCTTTCCGCCAGGGGAGAGTCCCGCTTTCCGGGTCACATCGGTGAACGTGCCGTTTCCGTTATTTCGATACAGGATATCATCCTCGGGATCGTAATCACGCGGACCGGGAAAGAAGCGGAAACCGGCGCGTTTCGAGAGCGAGGAAGCGTGAACACCCTCGATGTTGACGCGATACTTCAGGTAATTTGTCACAAGGAGATCCGGATCGCCATCTCCATCGTAGTCGAAAAAAATCGCGCCGGTGCTCCAGCGTGGATCGCCGGTGCCGGACTGCTGGGTGACATTCTCGAATGTACCATCACCGCGGTTGCGGTACAATTGGTTCGGCCCATAATTTGTGATATAAAGGTCGCTGAAACCGTCGCCGTCGAAGTCTGCAACCGCGCACCCCTGGCCGTAGGTCGCTTGGTTGATTCCCGCAGTTTTGGTGACATTTTTGAAAGTCCCATCCTTTTGGTTTTGAAAAAGGGCGTGATAAGTGGCTCCCTCGGTTTGGGGTAAACCGTTTTTGTCGAGGGTCGTCCCGTTCACCAAAAACGCGTCGAGCCAACCGTCGTTATCGTAGTCGAACAGGGCGCAGCCGCTGCCCGTGGTCATCAGGACGCTTTGCAGCTTTTTCGCCCCGAAGTTGTGGCGGAACCGGAGACCCGACTCCGCAGCCACATCCGTAAACTTAGGCGGCGCCCCATCCTGCGCCAGGACTGGCAAGGCCGCAGCCAGCCCGGTCATGTTCAGCCGGAGCCAGAGCGCACACACAGCTCCGGTGCGCGGGACTGCTGATTTAAGAGCCGTAAAACACAAAGGTAAAATAGAGTGCATCGTTTTCTTCTCCCATAGAACGGTGCAATTCTTCGCGATAGTGGAGCTTCGCAGTGACGGTGGTTGATAAGGAGTATCCGACCTGAAAGATCAGCGCGGTGTCATCCGTTCTCGAGGTGGACACATCTCGAAAAACCGACTCAAATTGCACGGCCAGACGTACATTTTGATATCTAGGGATGACCCAGTCGGCCCAAGCGCGTGAGGATAAAACAGTGGCAGTCTTTCCGCGGGTGAGGGCGACAAACTTCTCATCCCCGGCAAAGCCGTTCTGGCCGTAGGTCCATTGCGCCCCGAACATCAGGTAGGTGCCGTACTTGTAAAAGAGATCATAAGCAATCCGCCAACGTGAAATGGAGACCTCGCTCAAAACGGAAGGGCCCATGATGACCGGAAGATCGCCGAAGAGAAACGAAAATCCGTGCTGACCATCCCAGTAGGTGGGGGAGCCGATTCGGCCTGTGAGCAGGTAACTGGTGCGGTCTGAACCGGAGAACCAGCGAGGCGAATGCAGCGCTTCGCCAGACCCAATGCTGAACGCGAGCTCCCAGTCGTATTCGCCAATTGGGCCTTTGAGGTCAAGTCCCCAATCCCATTTGAGCCCGAGATCGGTTGCTTCAATAGGGAGCATGAACCGTTGCCGGGGCGCCAGGATCGGGTTCACGCCATAGGGGATCACAAACTGACCCACCCGTAAGGTGAGTCGATCGGCTCTTGCGGGATTAAACCGCAACCAGAAGTCCTGCGGAGCGAACTTAATGCGGTGCAGACCGTCCTTTTTTTCAGTTCGATCATAAGCCAGCCGTGGATGAAAGTCCAACGCCATTAACGGCAGCCAATCCGGCAGCGCCTTATTGAGACACGAAGATGAGGTGAACGTTTTGACGTAATCCAGCCCAACGTAACTACCCGGAGGTCTGGGTGAGATTTCGAAGTGGTCTTTGGAAAGATCCGCCGGCGGAAGTCCAGTGACGCCATCGAAAGAGTAAAACCCTGACAGAACCAGCTCTTTAAAAACGAAAGAGCGGCCGACGCCTTCTTCATCTCCGTCTCCATTTTCACCCTGATTTTCTTGTTTGCTGGACTCGGAGCCGGGTTCCAACCAAGATTTCAACGCAGACCGCAGAGGTGAAAGTCCGAAGGTTTCTTTAGCGAACAACCGTGCCGGGATCACCTGGGCGAATATCACCCCGGACCAGATGATGGCGCCGAGAAGAAAAAAAGTATGTCCTTTCTTTCGCATGAGTCTGATACAGCCCTTCTCTTCCCGAGGGCCTCCTGGCCGAGGGTGAATATGTGCTTGGCTCGGCGGGACGCCTTCGCGAAGAGGTTGTAAAGCGTATATTTTTCGAGTGTTCAGTCAATCACGAACTCTGTTTTTCGTTATGAACTTCGTGGTTCGTGAATGTTCCAAATAAAAAAATAACAAGAATTAGGTTAAGAAACAAGCGGTATCATGAATTTATCCTGAGAGTCGAGTTTTCAAATTTATACGTACCTAAATTGAGCGATTCTTGACCAGGGGAGGGGTGATGTACAAGCTTTAGCTTGCAGGGGTTAGGGGCAAAACACGCTGAAGCGTGAACACCTTAACTCAGAACACCCGAACCCGTTGATAGGACCATTCAAAGCTAAATCGCTCAATTTAGGACGTAGTAAACCTTTCGCTCCTTGAAAACAGGCATTGATTTGACGATAGGATAAGTAGCGCTTGACTGAAAACGACCCTCACTTTTCCGAAGACCTCCCTGGCCGAGGGTGAATCCCTGCTTAGCTCAGCCGGGACGCCTTCGGATCAGAGCTTTTTTATCGCGCATTTTCGAGTTTTCGGTCAATCACGAAGAAACGCCGGCTTTTTGGTTGACTATTCAGGCGTGAGAAGCTTCGGAGTGCAAAACTTTAGTTTTGCACTGTTTCAATGAGAGCCGCAACGCGAAAGCGTTGCACTCCAATACCTAAGGCTGAATAGTAACTTTTTTGTTGCTAAAGAACAAGGTTTTCTTTTAATTGAAATGGAACAAGCCAATCCGCAAAATAACGGCACGAAACGTAATTTGAATTAGCTGGCCAAATTGGATGTCCTAACGCGGAGGAGCCGCAACCCAAATTGATCCGGACATTTATGAGGCCAAATCGTCTAAATCCGCGGAGTACTGGATATGGTGAACAACCCAAGCACCGGTTACAGGCACATAGTAAGCAGAAGCATATTCTTCTGTCTCATGGTATCGGCGTGTGTGACAGCGGTTTCCGCCCAAGTGCAAGTCCACATTCATCCCAGCAAGGATAATACGCTTTACGAAGATGACGCCGGATCCTTGAGCAACGGTAAAGGGACTGGCTTGTTCGTTGGGCGTGTTAGTACAGGCGGGGGAGAGAAAATTCGTCGCGGCTTGTTGGCTTTTGATATAGCGGCCAACATCCCCGCCAGCGCGACCATTCAAAGTGTGACGCTGACGCTCAACATGTCGAGAACATCAGCAGCAGACCAGGGTATCGAATTACTTCGAGTTCAGGCTGACTGGGGAGAGGGAACTTCAACCGCAGCGGGTCAAGGAGGAGGCGGCGCCGCGGCAACGACCGGTGACGCGACCTGGCTGCACACGTTTTTTGACACGGATCTCTGGACGACGGCTGGAGGGGATTTCTCGAATACAGTCAGCGCCAGCCAGACAGTCGGCGGCATCGCTTCATACACCTGGGGCTCAACAGCGGAGATGGTGGCCGACGTACAGGACTGGCTGGTGAGTCCATCCGGCAATTTCGGGTGGGTTCTGATCGGTAACGAAAGCACGGGGGGTACCACCAAACGATTCGATAGCCGGGAGTCTTCAAATCCACCGGTTCTGACGGTCGAATACATATTATCCGGTGATAACAACCCTCCGAATATCTTTTTCATCGCAGACCAGACGATGGATGAGGGCGCGACTTTGATTGTCGGTCTTTCTGCGACGGATATCGATGGCGATCCGGTCACTTTAGGCTCGCCAAATTTACCCCCTTTCGGAATTTTAAGAGATCACGGCAACGGCACCGGCGTCATTACTTTTTCCCCCAAATTTGCCGATGCAGGGGAATATCTCAATATCGCCGTCACGGCAACCGATGACGGCGGCTTGTCAGACACCTCGATGGTCAATTTGACGGTGAACGATGTGCCAATTGCCAATGACCCACCTGATTTAGATCCCATTGCGGACCAGACCATGGATGAGGGCGACGCCTTGTTTGTTGACCTTTCCGGGAGCGATCCGGATGGCGACGCCATCACGTTATCGTCGCCAAATTTGCCACTATTTGGGACGTTGACGGACAATGGCGATGGCTCCGGCGTGATTATTTTTATCCCGGGTTTTACTGACGCCGGAGAATATCTAAACATAGAAGTCGTCGCCACAGATGTTTTCGGGTTCAGAGACAGCGAGTTTTTCACCTTGACTGTAAATAATGACTTGGGCAGGGAAAGATACGAGACCTTATGCCAGCGATGCCACGGCGACCCATGGGCCGGCCCGTCAGTGGATCCGACCTTGGTAGCGGGCCGGCGGGTGACAGGCGCCCGGGTCTGCTCAATCAAAAGAGCGGCCTTCGGCGTTCCCGGGGACCCGGTGTTCCCCAACGGCGTCCCTCTTATGAAACACCTGACAGGCGAGATCACCGATGCAGATATCCCGGAGATTTCGGCTTTCCTCAACTCGCGGCCGGTCTCCGGTAAACGGCGGTTCATCACCACTTGCTCAGCATGCCACGGCAAAGACGCCAAAGGCGGCCCGGTAGACGAGGACGTCCGCGGTCATGAGGGCGACAAGATTAGAGATGCGATTGAAGACGAAAGGCCCATGCGTTTCTTGAGTTGTCTCACTTGGGCTGACACCCAGGAAATCGGCAACTACCTTGAAAAGCTGAAAGATGATGACGATGACGGGAATGATAACGACGACGATGATGGGCGCCTTTTAACCGCCATAGAGAATAAAACCATGAACGAAGGCGAGACTTTGGAGAGCACGGTCGTCGCCACCGGACCAAATGGATATAAAATTAGGTTGGGCGTGATCAATTTACCATCCTTTGGGAGCTTTGTGGACGAAGGTAATGGTGTGGGAACCCTAACTCTTGCTCCCACATTTGAGGATGCCGGAGTGTTCTCAAACATAAAAGTCATCGCCAGCGCCCAGGGCAGTCCTCCGCTCTCTGACAAAGAGACCTTTACCTTAACGGTAAATGATGTTTCCCCTCCCACATCAGTAGAAGGAAAGGGGGGGCTTGTTGACGAATACGCCCTTGAGCAAAACTATCCCAACCCGTTCAACCCGGTAACTGAAATACGCTTTCAGATTCCTGAGGCCAGCCAGGTCGTCTTAAGAATCTTCAATATCCTGGGGAAAGAGGTGCGCACACTCATACATACTCAATACGTACCCGGCCTCCACCGTATTATCTGGGACGGCAAAGACAATCAGGGCAAAGCGGTTCCGAGTGGGGTGTATTTTTATCAACTGCAGGCCGGATCTTTTTCGCAGGTCAAGAAGATGGGGCTGATTCGATAAGACGTTGGAAGTGATTGACCGAAAACTCGAAAAATGCACAATTGAAAAACCTCTTCGCGAACGCGTCCCCGCTGAGCCAAGCAGAATTCCACCCTCGGCCAGGAGGCCTTCGGGTAAGATTATCGTTATCCACAAAAGGAAAATTGGCGACTGCAGTCCGAGTGCTAACTCAGTTTCATAATAATCAAGCGAAGCTTCGCCTTTACGATAATGACTTCTCGAAACAGAGTTTTGGAACGAGAAGCTCTCGCAGCCGCTTAGTAACGTTTCGATGCTGCGTGTAATGTATCGTTACTATCGCTGACCCTGTATTCTGCATTGTAAGACACATCCCAACAAACAGAACCTTAAGTATATCAAATAGTTACGCATAGACTATGTAGAATGGCACATCTTTTGTTCTAAAATAAACCAGCGAAACATGTGGTCAAAGAAAGACCGGATTACTACAAGTGGGGTTGATGGATAACTACCCGGGGGGTACCTACTACTACCGTATCGGCTCTCATCCTAAACCGAAACTCAAAGCACCATCGCGAAACCAAACACACGTAGGTCATCGGTGCAACCTCAATTCATGACGTTGTTGAAAAACCGTGTATTTGAACGTCATTCGATAAGACCTGTTCAGTATCCTCGAGGCTGTGGATCTGACTGACACTTGGATAGTAATATTTTGTTACTATCATCCTCTCGTCACTAATTGATCGTGTGTGGGCATACACAAAATATTAAATTTAGAGGAGGTCATGTATGAAAAAAAGAACTTCTTTATGGGGAGTTTTGCTTTTGGCTGGCGTACTGGTGAGCTGTAACGGAGAACGAAGTCCGGTTGCACCAGTTCAAGAAATGCAAAATCCACAAAAACTGACGGGTGCATCTCTTGCTCAAGCCGTTCAGGAAACGAGTGGCAAAGTCATCATCGTGTATTCTACGGAACCGGGTGAAGCAGAAATGGAAAAGCTTGAACAACTTGGATGTTCTAAGATACGCCGGTTCAAGCTCATTTCAGGTATTGCGGCGCATGTCAAACCCGATGTCGTGAACCAGCTCGAATCGCTGCCGAGCATCTCTTTTATTGAGCCCGACTATCTCCTTTATGCCGACGTCTTGCCGAACGATCCCAGGTTTGGGGACTTGTGGGGCATGAACAATACCGGCCAAACCGGCGGTACGGCGGATGCCGACATAGACGCTCCGGAAGCCTGGAACGTGAGCACGGGGTCTGCCAGTATCTTGGTAAGCGTCATCGATACCGGCACGGATATCAACCATGAAGACTTGTCGGCAAACATCTGGACCAATCCCGGCGAGATACCTAACGATGGCATCGATAACGATGGGAATGGTTACATCGATGATGTCCATGGCTGGGATTTCTTCAACAATGACAACACGGTCTTCGACAATCCCGCTAATGACGATCATGGCACGCATGTTTCCGGCACCATTGCCGCTGTTGGCAATAACGGTATTGGCGTCACGGGTGTTAACTGGCAAGCGACGATCATGCCGCTGAAATTCCTGGGGCCGGGCGGCGGGTCAACTGCGGATGCTATCCTGGCCATCGAGTATGCAACAAATAAGAACGTCCGGGTCATCAATGCCAGTTGGGGCGGCGGCGGCTTCAGTCAGGCTCTGAAGAATGCCATCGACGCCAGCGGTGCGGTTTTCTGTGCAGCCGCCGGCAATAGCGGCGTCAACAACGATGCTTCTCCACACTATCCATCCAGTTACACCTCTGCCAATCTTATCGCGGTAGCCGCAACGGATCACAACGACCAGGTAGCCGGTTTTTCCAATTTTGGAGCGACCAGTGTGGATCTGGGCGCCCCTGGCGTCAGCATTTTGAGCACCACACCGAATAACACCTATAGCTTCTTTAGCGGCACTTCCATGGCCACACCGCATGTTTCAGGCGTCGCCGCGCTCATCCTCAGTCAATCGCCCGGTTTAACTCCTGTGCAGGTAAAGAGCCAGATGCTGGGCGCCGTGGACGCTGCCGGCTCGCTCAATGGCATTACCGTTACAGGAGGCCGCTTGAATGCGGCAAATGCATTAGGCGGAGTCGGACCGCAAGCGCCGGTCGCCAATGCCGGCCCGGATCAAACCGTGACCGATACCGATGGCAACGGCGTTGAGCCCGTCACCCTTGACGGATCCGCATCCTTTGATCCTGACGGCACGATCGTCGGTTATCAGTGGACAGAGGGCGCGACCGTTTTGGGGAACGCAGCCATCATCACACCGAGTTTTGCTGTGGGGACGCATAATGTGACCTTGACGGTGACTGACAACGACGGCTTAACCGGAAGCGATAACCTGGTTGTTACGGTCAATGCTCCGGTTGTCGTAGGACCGCCATCGAATTTGACCGCTGACGCTGACCGGGACAAAATCGACCTGAGATGGACCGCCAGCTCCACTCCAAACGTGCGGTATCATGTTTACAGATCCACCACAGCCGGCGGCCCGTATACGCTCATAGATTCTGGGATCAAGAAGACAAAGTATACGGACAAAAAACTCGATGTACCGGTAACGTACTTCTATGTGGTCACTGCTGTCGATGGGCCGGACGAATCTGCTTTTAGTAATGAAGCTTCGGCAACCACTTTTGCTAAATAGCGTTAGAGTTGTTTTCTGCCCATACCGTTCAATTATCGATGAGGCCATGAACACAGACTGTGCCTCGAGCTCTATTTTAGGCCGGCAGGAAATCAGGTTCGGCGATCCGCAAGACTTTGATTTGCAAATCGCTTTCGATTTCCTGTCGGCCTTTAAGCTGTTAGCAATTTTTTATTAATTTGATGTTGCTCTGCTCTATCGACACCTTCAAATGTAATCGCTCACCCGTTTTTTTCCGGACGTAATCGGTCCGTCACGGTGAGGTGATAGTGACGTTCAGAACACGGATAATCGGAAAGCACGGATGCCT
>JBHHWX010000146.1:0-11748 GCA_046756745.1 bacterium
GAATTTTATGTCTTCGGGCTTTACAGCAGCGGCTTGGCTTATTTAAAAAAAAAAATATCAGAACGAGTATCGAAAAATTTATCGAGGTCACAAAATTTTCGGTTAATACTTCAGAGCGGCTCGATATCGTTAACAGCGCTCGCTTGACCTTAGGATATATTTTCTTTGAATTGTCTAACTATAAAACAGCAATACGGTACCTCATAGACATCGCCCCTGAATTCTATGACTACCCAGAAGTCCTGTTAACCATTGGATGGTCTGCTTTTAAACTGAAAGATTACCAAACAGCTCTCTTAGCCTTAAATAATCTCGTTGATGATTATGAAAATTTCTACAATCTCGAAGAAGTTAATTTTGTTTTAGGACAATGTTATTTGAACCTCGGAGATTATGACTCTGCAATTAAAAAGTATTCAAATATTATTGAAAGAACGCCAAAAACAGATGATTTTGAAACGGTCATCGAGCTGGCGAAAAATGAGTTAGCCGTACAAGAGAAGAATGTCGAGGAGCTGAAAACACAACTTCTTGTTTTAGAGTCGAGATTGCTGGACACGATTAAATCGAAAAGCGGAAATGGGGTTCCTGACTATGTCAAGCAGGAACGAACGAGACTGAAACAGCAACACGAATTGTTTATGGAAGAGATTATCCAGGAAAGACGTGATTTTGAGGCGGTGATCGGCATGATTGCGGAGTTGAAAGCACAAATTGAGAAAGCGGAGCGGCAAAAAAACTGGCGCTCCTATGCTGAGTTCGGAAGAGGGCGCGCGATGTATCTTAAAGGTATTTCAGGAGAATGGTAATGTTGAAGGGGAATTCAATAGTTCGAAGAGCAGATTTGACATCTGCCACCAGATTTATTTCTTATTGCTTTTGTTGTTTCTTTATCTCTGTATTCTTTTCGTTTCAAACGCTTCACGGTCAAGAAGCCACGCAGACAGGGAATCCTTTTCAGGGTATTTTAAATGCGATTGCCGAAAACGAAGCCGTGTTGGAAAAATACCCTGATCATGATTTTACTCCAAACATTATGTTTCAACTGACCGAGCTGTATGTCAAACGCGCCCGCTATGAATTTCAAAAGCAGATGCAGCTTTTTGAGGAAGATGAGAAAAAATACGATCAAGGCCTGATTACAAAAGAACCGGTGTCCCCCAAAATTAATTTTGGAGATGCCATCAATATGGGCTTTCAGTTACTCGAGAAATATCCGAACGTGGCCTTTCGTGACAAACTCATGTACAGGATTGCCGTCTGCCATTTGGAGCAGGGCGACAAAGATAAAACGATTGAATATTTAGAGAATCTTTCGGCCCAAACGACGGAAAAGAAATTTCTCGAAGAATCTTATTTCAGATTGGGTGAGCACTATTTCGATCAAAAAAAATATCATACTGCCATCGAGTATTATCGCCGATTGATAAACAGTTGGGACAGTCCGTATTTTGATATGGCCTTGTATAAACTCGGGTGGGCCTATTATAATATCGATGATTATGCTCAAGCGATCAGTACCCTGATATATCTCATCGATGATATCAGTCTCCTTGAAGAAGTGGATGTCAACCTCCTCGGAAAATCCAATGCAGACTTAAGAAATGAGGCTATCGATTATGTCGCGGTCTGTTTCGCGGACTACAACGGCCCGGAAAAAGCTCGACTCTTTTTAAAAGACAGAACCGACAAAGATTATACCGAGCAAATCCTGCTCAAATTAGCGGCGGTTTATCAGAAGCGAAACTATTATGACGATGCGATTGTGACATTGGGTATTTTGCTGGATCTGTTCCCGTATAAGCAGGATGCTCCTAAATATCAAAAAATCATCGTTGAGAATTATGAGCTCTCCGGTGAAAAAGAACGGGCCCATGAAGCTCGAGCTCGATTTGTCGCAAAGTATGGCCCGGGCAGCCGATGGTTCCAGGCTATTAAAGATGATAGCTTGCGGCAGAACACGATTGCCGTCTCCGAAGAGTTCCTGTATATTTTAGGGTCCGAAGCTCAGGCAAAAGCCCAACAGAGCGGCTCGAAATTACACTATGGCTTAGCTCTGAATCGATACGAATCGTATTTGCAGAAATTTCCCAATTCGGAGAGAGCCTCGAAAGTCCGGTTTTATTTGTCTGAATGCCTGTTTGAAATGGGACGTTATCACGCCGCCGCCGATTCCTATAACAAACTTCTCACCGAATATCCCGATTCCGAGTTTCGGGAAACTGCCGCCTATAATCGAGTGCTGTCTTATAACAAAATGCTGATGAGCAACGGTCATTCCGCTCCTACAATAATATCTATCAAGAATTTTCTTGGTCTGCGCCCCGAGCGCGTAGACACCGTCAAGGCGATGAACCACCCGCAAGCGCAATTTATGCTCGCTTCCAATGATTACGTGTCCCTGTTTGCCGACAGTCAAAAACTCCCGGGAGTTTTGATGAAATACGCTCAGATTCTGTATGAGCTTTCTGAGTTTGATCTCGCAAAACTGGCTTACAAGCGGGTGATAGATCATCCTGCCGAGCACAGTTTTTTGCCGCAAGCATACTCGATGATCGCGCAATGTTCTTTCAAACAAGAGAATTTTGAGGAATCTGAGGATTGGTTCAGAAAGTTGGCGCAGCAATTTCCGGATTCAGCGCGCTATGTGAATAAAGCGCAAAAGATGATCGCTTCCTCGCAGTTCAAAGCTGCCGAGAGTTACCTGGCAGCCGGCGACAGCGCGATGGCCGCAAGGGAGTTTGAGAACGTCGCCGGTACGGTAACGGATCCGGAAGTGGCGGAAAGAGCTTTGTTTGAAGCCGCTCTCCTGTATGATAATATTGGGAAGGTCGCCAAAGCTATCGCCATTTATGAAACAATTTCTATGCGATTTCCGGACTCCCCTCATGTTGACAACTCGTTGTTTAAGGCAGGCGTGCTGAGCGAGAATCAGGAGGATTGGCGCCGTGCAGCACATAATTATATGGCTTTGTTCCGGCATAATCCCTCCTCTGAGTTTGCTGAAAAAAGTCTCTTGTCGGCGGCCCGGTGTTATGAGTATCGTGAGGATTACGAGCAAGCGAGAAGCAGTTACCAGCAATATTTACAAACATTTCCAAATGATCCGGATCGTTATTTGGAAGCGGCTTTCAAGAAGGGCGAAATCGCCTATCAGCAGCATAAATATTCTTTGGCGCGCCGAGACTTCGAATTTGTCATCAGCGCGTATCGCAATTATACGTCACAAAACCGCAGCGTCGAGAAATACATTCCGGCGAATGCACAATTTTTGATCGCTGAAATCCTATTCGACAATTTTCGTAATATTAAACTGATTGAGCCGTTGCAGCGTAATTTGAAACGCAAACGAGC
Source organism: bacterium (assembly GCA_046756745.1). Lineage (GTDB taxonomy): Bacteria > Zhuqueibacterota > Zhuqueibacteria > Oceanimicrobiales > Oceanimicrobiaceae > JBHHWX01. The sequence goes on from JBHHWX010000146.1 coordinate 3,355, forward strand.
CACGTTTAAACTCGTCATTAAAGCTTACGCCGGCGCCGCAAAATTCAAAGTAGCGGATTGGGCGATTGCCTCGTCTCATAAGATCGGCATTACATTTGAAGATTTTGCCAACGCCTTACTCGATGCTCCCCGGCCTGCGAATTTGTCGGGTGTGGAGTTGGTGAATTATGATAAGAAACTGTGGGAAAGCGTCCTTCCTTTTAAAAAGAAAGCCTTGAAGACGTACCAGTCAAACGTCAAGCAAGCCAGGGAGAATGATATTCAAAATCAGTGGGTTTTGGAGAGTGCCAAAAGAATGCAGGCGCTAACGGCTGAGTTAGGGCTTGCGCCTATGAAAATGGGTCATGAATCCGGATCGTGATCAATTTGTGGAGTTGACTTCTCATGAAAAGTCGTCGTATTTTTAGAACAGCGCTTCAGGTAAGCTGTCTTGTGCTCTTGTGGCACGTTCACGCTCCGTGTTTGTGGAGTCAGGAAGCCCAACGCACAAAATCGGATAGTTTACAACAACAAGCTGACGCGGAGCTCAGGACAAGTAAAGATAAAGTTAAAATATTTTTGGATAAAATTGAAATTTTAGGTAGAATTGAAAAGCCGCAAACTGTGTTTATTTTACCCGGTAAGGATCCGTCTGTGGATGATATTCACATCGATCGTTCTTTCTTTAAAGAAATTTTCCGAACGATCGAAAAAGACGATTTTAATAAAAGGAAAAAGAGATCACCCTAAGCAATCTGTCTAACCTTTCGTAGATATACAAAAGGAGTTGTATCCTTCTATTATCATCATATTCAAAATTAAACTTATTACGGCAGAACCACATAAAATAGTTTGCGGGTTCATAGTCGAACGTCTTATTTTCTGAACTTTTAAACGAATCAAGGAGGTAAAGTTGGAGTATATCAACCTTGCTTTCAGAAATGGGGGGCCATTCATGTATGTGATCCTGGCAACCTTAATTTTGAGCATTGCAATTATTATCGAGCGGTTTCTTTATATCACGGTCAAAAACCGGATCGACACGACGAAATTTGTGAACAAGGTTGTCGAGCTCGTGCAGCAGGGCAGTGTGTCAAGCGCTGTAGAGTTATGTAACATGTCGAAAGCGGCGTTACCGGTGATAACGAAGGCTGGCCTTAAGAAACACGGTAAATCATCCAAAGAGGTACAAGGCGCTTTTGAGGTTGCGGCGATGGCCGAAATCCCAAAGCTCGAAAGACGCACTCATTATCTTGCGATGATTGCCAATGTTGCGACCCTGCTCGGGCTGCTCGGGACGATTATCGGTTTGATCCAATCGTTTCAAGCGGTTGCCGCGGCAGACTCCTCTCAGAAAGCCGCACTGCTTTCCGCCGGGATTTCCGTTGCCATGAACACAACGGCATTCGGACTCATCGTTGCCATTCCGTGCATGGTCTTCCATTCTTATATCCAATCGAAAACCAACGGTATCATCGATGAAATTAACGAAAACATCGCCCGAATTTATCAGAAAATCGTAAAATAGAAGGCGGAAAATGAACCTAAAGCACACCCTTGGCCGGGAGCGGGGCTATCAGCAAGATGAGTTAAATATCACTCCTGTGATGAATATTTTCTTAATTCTCATCCCGTTTCTGTTGTTAACGGCTGTCTTCGTGAAGATCTCTGTTGTTGAGTTCTCGCTGCCCTCCACGAAAAGTGAGAGCAGGAACCAGACGAATGCAGTCGTCACGATAATCGCGATTCAAGAAAAGGGGTTTGATCTCAAAACACAGGGGATCAAATTTTCGTTTATCAATAAAAAGAAAGAAAACTTTGACTTTCAGGCGCTCGTGGAACAACTGCAAAAAGTGAAGAAAATGTATGCCGAAACACAGGATATTATTATCGCTCCTCAGGCGTCCATTAAATACAATACGATAATTAAAGTCATGGATCGCTGCCGGGAAAGCGGTTTTCCAAACATATCTATTTCAGGATAAGTATGTATTTCAATTTTCAAGATCAAAACGACGATGAGAGCGCGCAAACACTTGTTGTTTTGCCTCGCAGACGTAAAACAGCCGGTTCGTTCACGCTTCGGCTGACATCGATGATCGACATGTTTACCATTCTGCTGGTCTTTTTGTTACAAAGTTTTTCTGCCGAAGGCGAAATCGTCAGCGTTTCAAAAGACCTGGAGCTGCCGAAATCGACAGCTCAAAACCCTCCCAAAGCGACGCCTATATTGGTCGTCACCAATGACTGGATTATTTTGGATGGCAAACCTGTAGAGAAAATTTCAGCAATCAAAGGGCTGGACTCGGTCATCATCAACAAACTAAAAAGAAAATTAAGCGAAATTCGAGCTTTTGCCGAGGAATTAGGGGACTTAGATGCGAACATGGGTTTTAAAGGGGAGATCACGATTCAAGGAGATAAAGAGATCCCTTTTGATATCCTGAAAAAAATTATGTTCACATGCGGTCAAGTCGGCTTTAATAACATGCTTTTAGCCGTGCATCAGGAAGAGCAAAATATTTAACAAAATGGCAAAAAGAAAAAGACAACTTCTACTGACAATCGAGCAGTCTGGCAAAGTTTTTCATCACCGCATGCGTAAAGAGCGTTTTACCGTTGGCAAGCATCCGGATAATGATATCACCGTTTATAATGAGAAGTACCCTAAGAAACACATTCTTTTTTCAAAGAAGAACAACCATTATCAGCTCCGATTCACAAAATTTATGCAAGGGGAAGTGGTTGCCAAAAAGTCCCGGTTGTCGTTCAACGACATGGTCCTGCATAACCTGCTGGACAACAAAGGGGACAGTTTTTATTACCCCCTAACACAAGAAAAACAAGGCCATGTTTTTATCGAGGATGCGAAGATATCCTTCCAGTTCGTTTCCGAGCCGCTTAAAGGCGCCAAAGATCCGATGATCGAGAAATTCAACGGTTACTCCTGGACGTTAGCGACTTTAAAAGATTTCGGTCGGGATTTGCCGTTCAAAGCCATCATACTCATTCTCATCGTCCTCAATGCGTTTCTGCTCGATTTTATGAATAAACTGCCGGTCAAGCCTGTTTCGGTGCTTAGCTCTTCGAAAGTACCGGATCGCTTCGCTCGAATCCTGGTGAGAAAACCCGCCGAAGCCAGCGGACCGGAATCGAGAAGGCGGGTTTCGAGACCTGGCGAGGCTCAGGAAGGCGCGGCGGAAAAAGCCAAGCGCAACCGTTCTGAAAAAGGTCCGGATACGGTTCGACCGGAGACACAGGGAGTCTTGGGCCTGTTGACCGGAACAGGAAAAACCGGGCAATCCAACTCTTTAACGGATTTTTTGCTTGATAAAGGTCTGGCAAAAGAGCTCGATGACGTCATGACCACCTCCACTTTAGATATCGGGAAAGGAACCAATGACGGCGATATCGATTTGGACGCGCTCATTGCTATCAGCGAATTAGGCGGAGGCGTCGACGATATCGTAGATGAAGTGGACGCCGTGGAAGCGGTTGAACTAGGGGAGAAAGGCCAAATCCAGGTGGATCAAATCGGCGGTATCACCGGAACGGCAGATGCTGTCGGCAAGCGTTCCGAAGATTCTGTACGTGGCGTGCTGGGCCAATACACCGGCCGGATGACTTACATCTATAACAAGTATTTGAAACACAATCCCGATATACGTGGGAAGATAGTTGTAGAGGTGGAGATCGCTGCTAATGGTAGAGTGTCCGGAGTAAAAGTTGTGGAATCGAATTTTGCTAATAAAGAATTTGAGCGGGAAATTCTGAATTTTATCCGCAGATGGCGTTACGAACCCATCGACCAGGGAACCGTTACGGTGACTTATCCGCTGTTCTTTTCTAAGATGCAATGAATCCGAGTTGAAGCAACATCTCTAATTTTTAAGGGAGATGTATTCCGATGAGATTGTTGCAAGTGAAATTCGGCAAGTCTGGAAGATATGGTTGATGAGGCGAGGCTGATGCGCAAGTGCTGTCGGGCTCAGAGTCCTAGAGTGTGCCTCAACGCTACATCAACTTTCTCCATAGCTATAACGCTGATTTTTCGATCTATTTCAGATTCGGCAATGGTTGCGAGGTTGTCGGTCATGACGACGGAGTCGCTCAACAAGCCGGACCGCTTGCCTTCCGGTTCGGACTGACGAATTGGAAGGCGGCTTGGATGTTTGGCACGAAACATCCGGCTGGTTATCATGGCGACAATTACCTGTGGCAATCCGGTCTGAAGATCGTCCGCCTGAACGACAACCGTCGGTCGCAGCTTTGCTGTGACTAAGGTCGGAATGTGGGAAGATCACGAGAACGATATCGCCGCGACTATATATTAGATTTGTTTTGCGTCTAAAAACGTAATAATAACCGGCGGGCCGTCATGAGCATCGTCAGGCTTTTCGCTCAATTCAATGTTGCCATTGCGATAGATGCCCTCGATAGTCTTGAGCATGGTATGGATCTCCTTGCGTTTTTAATCTCAACGGTATCAGTATCTCTTTCTAAACAACACCGGAATTCCCTGATTACTGACATAACTTATGCGCCCCGGACAAGATCATTAATTTCCTGAAAAATCCCCTCCAACCAATCCGAATCGTGCTCGATATCATAATTATCCGTATCCACGATCAGCACATCCCAATCATCTGAAATCTTCTTTATCCAGTTTTCATAAGCGATATTGAGCTGCGCCAAATATTCGCGATCGATGTTGCGTTCGTACGCCCGTCCGCGTTTACGAATGCGGCTCAGCAGGGTCCAGGTTGAGGCTTTTAGGTAAACTACCAGCGCCGGACGTTTTAAGGAAAGCACCATGGCTTCATAAAGACTTTTGTACGACTCATAATCGCGTTCCGGCATCAGCTCTCTTTGAAACAAATTGGCGGCGAAAATCTCCGCATCTTCATAAATGGTACGGTCTTGAATGCAAATTTCCCTGCTTTCCTGAATTTTGAGATGATCTTTGAAGCGCTGGGTGAGAAAAAATACTTGCGAGTGATAGGCCCAACGCCGCATATTGATGTAAAAATCTTCAATGTAAGGATTTTTCTGCTCCGGTTCATAAAAGACCTCCCAACCAAACCTTTTATGCAGAAGCTCACTGAGCGTGGTTTTGCCCACTCCAATGTTGCCGGCAAGCGCGACAAAGTTTGACTTATTCAATGATATTCCTTAATTTATCCAGGCAAACTGACAAGAAAAGGCTCGCCCACAGAATTGAAATAAAAACAAATGTCGATATTTCAATTTCAAATTGCAAGTTTTTTGAGATTTTGAGATTTATTTTTAAACTGCCAACTAAAAGAACCTTATTTTGTCTAAATAATTGTGAGTAACAAGTAAATACAGTTTGACGAAGCTGAGTTAATCCGAAAAGCGCAGACAGGCAGTATTGTTGCTTTCGAGGCGTTGGTGAAGAAGTATGATAAGCAGGTATTGTCCCTGGCGTACAGTCTGGTGAATCATACTCAAGATGCTGAAGATGTGTTTCAAGAGGTTTTCGTACGGGTGTACAAGAATTTACCGATGTTTAAATTCAGAAGCCAGTTTTCGACCTGGCTGTACAGAGTGGTGGTAAATTATTGCATAAATCACAATCGGAGAACAAAACGTCATAAACAATATTCATTAAACGGCAGCTCTGAAGACCAGAGCGATTTCTGGACGATGACGCTCAAGGGGCATGAAATCGATCCGGAAGATGCGATTCTCAACGCAGAGCTCTCTTATGAAATCAATGCCGCGTTACAGCAGCTTTCCGAGCAGCAAAAAACGGTATTTGTGTTGCGTCACTATCATGGGCACAAATTAAGAGAAATTGCGCAAATCATGCGCTGCTCCGAAGGCACAGTGAAGAACTATTTGTTTCGAGCGACTCGAAAATTACAAAAACTCCTGTACGCGTACGCTCAAAGTTAAGGTGATCGTATGAAAAAAAGCGAACACATTGAAAAACTGATCCCTTTGTATTTTTACGATGAGCTTCCTGACGAAGCGAAAAACCGATTTGAACGACACGTGTCGATCTGCGATGCGTGCCACGTTCGTGTCGAAGAATTCAAGGATTTGCAGACTTTGTTAGAGCAAAAGGTCTCCTTTGAACCCACGGAGTCGCTGTTAGAGGAATCCAGGCTCAAACTGCGTGGCAGGTTGCAGGAGCAGCGAGCGGCGATTCGCGAGCCCTGGTGGGAACGCGTGTCTGATTTTTTTCTGTTGAATCGATTGACGGTCGAGTTTACCGGCGCGGCTGCGTTAGTGCTCTTGGGCCTTTTCCTGGGTCAGGCCGTATGGTCGGCAAAAGAGTCGCCTTTGGAATTAAAACAACCACTCGCCGCTGACGTCATCGATGCGGATATCCGCGAACCGCTTATCAGCGATATCGACCTCATTGAGTATGACCCAACATCCGGGAAAGTGACGGTTAAGTACAAACGGGTCAACGATGTTCATTTGCAAGGCAATATCGAAGACGCCTCTATTCGAAATATTCTGTCTTATGCGATTCGAAGGGAGACCAATCCCGGGCGCCGTTTGACTGCGGTCAAAGCGCTCAGCAGGGGTGGCTTTCGAGACAATGAAGCTGAAGACGCTCTTATTCATGCAATGCGGAATGATAACGTGGACGGTGTGCGCCTGAAAGCGGCGCAGGTTCTTAAAGCCATCCCCATGAATGAAAAAATCAAAAAAGCCTTTATTCACGCGCTTTCAAAGGATCCGAATCCTGCGGTACGAATCGAAGCCGTCGATGCGTTGAGCGGCATAGACGATCGGGAAGAAGTGGCGCCAATATTTCGAAATGCTGCGCGGGATGATGAAAACGAATTTATCCGTTTAATAACCTCAAAGATCGTGCAGGAAAACAAACCATCTAAAATTGAAAAAAGGGTCAGGTAATCCAGAGAAAGGAGAATATGAGGATGAGATCGCAATTCTCAACGTTTGTCGTGTGTCCGTTTTTTTTCATCGCGTTGTTCTTAAGCTCTTCTCACACCCCGAGTTTTGGTCAGGAGATTATAAGAAAAGGGCGTTATTTTGTTGTAAAAATAAATAAAGCGTTCACTGTAAAAGAGGGCGGGACCCTCAGAATATATGATATTCGTGGAGAAGTACGTATCAAAACCTGGGATAAAAACGAAGTGGTTGTCAACGAAATTAAGAGAATGGATGTGTATACACGCGAAGAAGCCGAAACAGTTCTACGAAAATCAAAAGCGAGTTATATTCAACAAGGAGAGGTCATTGAAATCGGGGGCGAGCACTACAGTCATGATTGGATAAAAAGCACCTTTACTGTGACTGTGCCTAAGAATTTCAACGTCGACATACAAACCAGCGGCGGAGATTTAGAGGTGACTGATTTAGCCGGCGACGTCGAATTTCAGACCACTGGCGGAGACATCCTTTTAAGCGGGATCGATGGACTGGTGGACGCCAAGACCTCGGGCGGCGATGTGACCGTTTTCAATACCACCAAGCGAGTATCTGTCAAGACGTTCGGCGGCGACTTAACACTCGAAAAGATCGGCGGACCGCTCACTGGAAAAACTTCAGGGGGGGATATCTCTTTGCGCAGCTCGGAAGATCGATTGGATTTACACACTTCGGGCGGCGACATCGACATTCAAGACGCCGGCGGCGAGGTACGCGCGCATACGTCCGGCGGCGATATCGACGTGGTCAATACCCGCGGTTCAGTGGAAGTTCACACTTCCGGTGGGGATATCGACTTGCGCAGTATTGGGGGTTTTTTGGAAGCGTCAACTTCGGGCGGCGATATCGATGGTCGAGGGATTAAAGGCCGGGCTGAAGTTTCGACGTCCGGCGGCTCTATTCGGTTGGAAGAGGTCGAAGGCGGCGTGCGGGCAAAAACGTCCGGCGGCGATGTCACCGTTGAAATTACACTAACTGATTTCAAGATGAGTCATCGCGTTGACTTGCGGAGCTCCGGTGGTGAAATCAAACTGACAATCCCGGAAAAATTGCCCGCAACCATTGAGGCGGAAATTGAAATCAGTGATCGCTGGGAGGATTATAACATTTATTCGGACTTTCCGCTAACGAGCAAGGAGGAGCCCAAGCGGGAAGGAAGACGTCGTCGTCGAGGGCGCAAGTTTATTCGCAGTCAAGGCGACATTAACGGTGGAGGAGATTTGATCGAGCTTTTTACTGCTAATGGTAATATTTATATCAAGAAATTGCAAAAGTAACAGGAGTACCTCCGGCGGCAATATTGAGATTCATGAGCGGTGAACAAAGAAGCTTCTCAAGATAAATAGTGATAAAAAGCCGAGGGAAACTTTTCTGTAATCGGTCAGTTACGGGTGGGTGGCGGTGTACAAGTTTTAGCTTGCTCTTGGAGAGGCGGGACAAAAGCACGCTAAAGAGTAAACACCCAACGAATGTCCCATCCACTTA
>JBHHWX010000147.1:0-11714 GCA_046756745.1 bacterium
GTTTCTGACCAACGAGGAGACATTTCCGCGGGGATCCCTTTTCGGGAGTATTGCTTCTGCCAGTAAGGATCGTTTGCAGCGGGGAGGGTTGCGGCCATCGCCAAATGCGCCGTTTCTTTTGGAAAGAAGTACGCCGATTGTCGCATTGCCGGAACCCGGAAAGCCAATCGGTTTTCATCCAATCGGTTAAACGCCTGCACACAAAAAGACGTGACCCGTGCATATAAAGAAAGGGGCGCCGAAGGGTGCCAACTGTACACGCCGATCACATCTCTTAAAACCGTCTCAACATCAGAGCCTCTCTTTCCTAAACATTGGCGATGATAGGACCAGGATCGGATTTTTGTTATTTCAGGCAATATGCAGCGATTTTTTGTTCATTTTTTTGTAATCGGTATTTCCACCTGGGACAAACTACAACGTAGGCGGTCGGAAAAGCCTAACTCACTTGCCGAAGGCGTCTCGCCGAGGATTTTTGGGCACAGAGTCGAAGTAAAACTCGCTCGGCAGGACAGACGCCTTCGCTGAGAAAAGATACTTTCCGACCGCCTTTCAAAGTACTGTAAAGCATTAAGAACGTATCATCGTTAACACCATCTGAAAACGAGTTCTGGCATGTACTGCATGCGGAATGTTGGCCGGTAAAAGCAGAGCCTCGCCGGATTTCACAGTGTGTAGCGTGCCGGAAATTTCGATTTCGGCCTCTCCATCGATCACCTGCACCAGAGCGTCAAATGGCGCGGAATGCTCGCTCAACGCCTGTCCTGCGTCGAACGCAAATAACGTTACTGTGCCAGTTCGCTTTTTGAGCAGTGCCCGGCTCACTACCGACTGCGCCTGGTAGTCGATCAGATTGTTCAAATTTGTCGGGTTTTCCAATTCCCGATCGATAGCGGTACTCATCTTTGTTCCTTATATAACCCTAAGTTCGTATAGCCCTATACCTACTTTATTTTACCATAAACGGTTCGGTGACCACGTCCGGTTGATTATCCGTTTTGGATTTTTTTACCATAATTGCAACTTCTTCCATCAACCTTTTGTTTTCGATGACAACGCCGTCTTTTATCGTATAGAGGATGCCTTTTGTGCGCACCATCTGATTTTTGTCATCGCGGGTTAACGCTCCGAAGCTGTATAAAAAACGTAGATTGTAGGCCGGGTTGCCATCGACGATTACCAGATCGGCCAAATAGCCCGGGCGGACCAGGCCGAGTTTCGGCAAACGTAAGGTTTTGGCGCTGTTGTAAGTTGCCGCTTTGATGACCTCCAGCGTGTGTAAACCGGTTTCGCGTAGGAGTTGCAATTCGCGCACGTTGGAAAATCCTGGGGTGGCCCAGATGTAGTTGTCATCGGTGCCGTAGGAAACCCGGCCGCCGCGTTTGTTAAACTCGTAGATCAAGTCTCCCCAGAGATCGAAGGCATAACTCCAATAGAACTCGTCATCCGATGTCCAGTCGTAGTGATAAGAGCCGTGGTAAGCTGGGTTGGGCAGGTTCCAGTTTATCAGCGCCTGATGCGTATATTTTTCGTGCCAGGGTAGGCTTTGTGCGCGGATGATGTCACGGTTGGCTTCGTAAACCACCCGCGTCGGTAACATGGATACGCCATAAGCCACTAGCGAGTCCGCCACCTGGGTGAGCAGCCGGTGCTTGTCGGCCTCTAACCATACTTTTCCCGCGTGTCGAAAGCGGGCGTTTTCATCGTTGTAACTGTAATCGCGTGGAAAATCTTGTACCTTGCGATCCAAAGAAGATTCGGCGTAGCCGTAATGGTGCTCGATCATGGTGACCCCCAATCGAGCCGCTGATACCGCCTGTACCACGGCGTTGCTCGACGGTGGCAGATGCACTGTGGTGATGCCTCCATGAGTGTAGACCGCTTTGCATACCGCTCCAAATAACGCAGAATTCCAGGCGAGAGATCCGACACTCACGACGTGCGCCCCCTTTGCGATCATCTCACGAGCGATTTTATCGGCGTTGGCAGGATTTTCCAACTCTGCCCGCGTGTAGTCTGTTTGTCTGCCCCAGCGCCAGATCGGGAACATACGCGGGGAGAGTATCTTGTTTTCCCGCGACAAACGCGCTTGTTCCATGCCATTTTCCAAACCGCGATCCGGCGCCGGAACCATAGAAGTGACCCCATGTGCGAGCTTGAGATAATACACGTACTCGATCTCCATCGGCTCGGCCCGCAGGTGCATGTGCAGGTCGATCATTCCCGGCATAACATACATGCCGTTGCCCTCGATCACACGGTCCACTTCCGAGCGCTCTGTTTCCCCGCGTCTTTCTGCGGTGACCGGGTCGAAGGCAGTCATCTGCGTGATGGTATTGCCCGCTATCAAAATATCGTACGGTCCAACCGGGGGGCCTCCGTGCCCGGGGATCACCATCACATTTCGAATAACCAGCTTTTCATATGGCCCGGCAGCCAGGTCACCAAACTGACTTTGCGACCGGGCATCCCTTGCAGTTAGACCAAACAAAATTGAAAACAGGATGCCCACGACAGAGGCCGTTCGACGAAACCTTTTGACGGATAAAATTCTGAAAAGCATGTTTCCCTCCTCGGTTTTCCCACTTTAAGTGAACTTTTCGTTGACGTCTGCGGTTTGCGCTTCGGATTTAAGCGACGCACTCCATATTGCATGAACAAAACCCGGAACATGAGAGTCTCAAAAATTGTTTTAACTAAGAAAAGAATTTTATATATTGAGCGACCTATGAGAAAAAATATGTTGTCGATGTGCAAATCCTTGGTTAAGAAATTCGAAGAACTGGAGAGCTTCCACCACAAGACTTTGCATGAACTAGCGGATGCCGCCCAAATCATCAAGTCTTACGAATATCTGGAAAAACAACACCAAGAAGAGCTCGAGTTGTTAGAGAAGGTCTTGGCCCAGGCGGAAGCCTTATGTGATTCGAAGGACTTCGAAACGTTCAGGCAAAATCGAGTTCACCTGCTCCGCGCCATACAAAAATATCGAGATTTCGACGTTGTGAGCGACCCCAAAACTATCCCTCTTTAAATGTTATTTTTTCTTCCCATTCACACAAATTAAAAACGACACACGCGCCACACTTCGGCTTCTTCGCTGTGCACGTGTAACGGCCATGCCACTGAATCAAGATATTCGCACGATGCCATTTTTCCTGCGGCAGAAGCTCGCACAATTGCGCCTCCATTTTATCGGAATTCTTCGTGTCCGCAATTCCCAGTCGATTGGGTACGCGCAATGTGTGTGTATCCACGCCGATAGCCGGGATGCCCATAGCATTGGACAGAACGATGTTGGCGGTTTTGCGACCGACGTACGGCAGCTTGACCAATTCCTCAACCGTATTCGGCACTTCGCTGTTATGCTCGTCCACTAAAATTGTGCACGTTTTTAAGATGCCCTTCGCTTTGTTGCGGTAGAAAGTGATGATACGCATCTCTTGCTCCAAATTTGAAATATCCGCAGCAGCAAAAGCAGCCGGGTCGGGATATTTCTTAAACAGGGTCTCAGTAACCTGATTGACTTTGACGTCGGTACACTGGGCAGCTAAGATAGTGGCGATAAGGAGCTCGAAGGCGTTGGAAAAATTTAGCTCCTGGTGGGCTTCCGGATAAGCTTTATCGAGCCGGTTGACAATTTCACCTGCGCGTTTATCGAGTTTCACAAATAGGTTCCTTTCATCATTCAGCTTTTTCTGAAATTAGAAAGTCGAGGGATGATAGTCAAGGATTTTTTATTTTCCAAATCAGCGCTCACGTGACTTGTTAGTAATTTCATGAGCTTTCCTTTCTTTGACAAAGCGTGGGATGTTGGGTTACTCTGAGATCAGTGTTATGATGTTATTGGACGGAGCAATGTGTTCAACCGATTTCCTAACCAATTCTCTCAGAATCTGAAGATCAATATCTGCAAGTTTTTTAACATACAAGCATGATTTACCTGTCTTGAACTTCCCCAGTTTTTTCATGAGCTCATTATACTGCGTAAACCCGCTCATAATATAAAGAGTCAAGTTTTGTTTGCGAGGAGAGAAACCGGTTAAGAACCAGTCGCCTTCACGTCCGCTCTCGTACTTGTAGTGATAGCTGCCAAAACCCACCATACTGTTCCCCCACATCTTAGGCTCTTTGCCGGTGACTTCTTTTATGAGCTCCAAGACGGTGAAGCAATCTTGTCGTCTCTTTTCATCCGCGACGCTGTTAAGAAATGCCTCAACGCTTTGGTCGTTAGGTTTGGTTTTTAATTCTGCCATCATTAAACTCCGGTTTGGTAGTCATTCGGTACATGCCGACTCCTTAATATCCTCAGAAATTTGAAAAATATCAAGATTTTACTTGAAACTTGAAAACAATGTCACTACAATGTTATTGGAATTCAAATTCAATGACATTGTAATGCAGTTAGTTTTCAATAATTTTAATCCCTGGTGGCGCTTTAAAACAGTGCCGACGAATCTTGTCGGAACCCCCCGAAACATTCTCGTGACGTTGAAAAAATCTTTCTCCGTGAGGCAGATGATTTTTATCACTGGCCTCAGACGTGTAGGAAAAACGACGTCGTTGTTTCAACTCATCGATTGGCTTATTCGAGACAAACATATCGCTCCTGAGGCCATTCTTTATTATTCCTTTGATGAAGCCCGCTATGATTTGGAGCAGATATTCAATTTCTATCAGTCGCATATTCTTCAGGACGAGATACAGCAGTTTGAGCGAATTTATGTCTTTCTTGATGAGATTCAAAAATTACCTGCATGGCCAGATAAGGTTAAAATGTTTTATGATATGCACCCTAATATCAAAATGATTCTCTCAGGTTCAGCCAATCTCGTTATGAAAGCAGGCAGTCGAGAGAGTCTGGCTGGGAGATTTTTTGATTACACAATGACTCCTCTGGACTTCCCTGAATTCCTCACATTTCGAGGCGTAGAGGTCGATCCGGATCATGAGATCGTATTCCAGCAAACGATTACTAGAGAATTTCAACGCTTCCTAAAAACCGGCGGTTTTATCGAGGCCATAACCTATGACGATCTGCTACTCATCAATTATTTTAAGGATTCAATTTTAGAAAGAGTGGCGTATCGAGACATCCCGGATATCTATTCAATTTCCGTTCCGGATCTTCTCATTCGCTTGCTCAATATTTTTGCCCAATGGCCCGGAATGTATTTGGATTATAAGAATCTCGCCAACGATCTTCAATTCGATCAACGCACCATCACTAACTATTTGAACTATCTTGAATATTCCTATCTCGTCCAGAAACTTTATAACTTTTCGACCAATTTACTGACCAGCGAAAAGAAGCTCAAAAGGGCCTATTTGTCGAACACAGGATTTACAAATGCGTTGGCAAACAGATTCGATTTACCGGTTCTTTTGGAACAATTTTGGATTAACTTTCTCAAGTCGAAGTACTTTTTCCGTTCGCCTCATAAGGATGAAGTTGACCTGGTTTTGGTTGAAGGCCGTTCTGTTCTCCCGATTGAAATCAAAATACGAGAAAGTATTACAGCAAAAATGGTTGGGTCATTATTTAAGTTTCTAAGTCGTTTTAAAGTGAAGAGAGGGCTCTTGATTTCCAAGCAAACCGATAAGGAATTTAACCGTAATGACCAAAGCGTAAGGGTTCTCCCCTATTGGAGATATTGGTCTATCCTCAAACATATCGATGAATTAACAAAGGATAAATAGCACGACAGCGTAAGGTTGTCATCTCGCTTGGTGGTCCTTTGTGAACATCAGAAAATTTATCAACCAATAAGAGCAATATTTCAAAAAAAATCAAACATTTTTTTGTGGCATAATTTTACTTTACTAAGATTAATTTTTTTATTACAATACATTTTAAAATAATGCAGAATTCATAAACACTTGAATAAATTATGTCAATCGTTCACAACGTCACAAAAAGGACTAAGAAACGAATAGCCTTTGGATGGTATGGTGGGAAATACAGTCATCTTGACTGGTTACTTCCGCTACTCCCAAATACGCACCACTTCTGTGAACCGTTTGGTGGTTCCGCGGCTGTTTTACTTAACAAAGAACCCTCCCCAGTTGAAACTTACAATGACATCGATGGAGAAGTAGTCAACTTCTTCAAAGTCTTAAGGGAGCAAAAGGAGGAGTTGCTATACGCTATCGGCATGACGCCATTTTCACGCGAAGAATTCCAAAAGGCAATTCAGTCAAATGGAAACAGTGAAAATCTTCCCGACCTTGAAAGAGCGAGAAGATTTTTCATAAGAGCGAGACAGGTTAGAACGGGTTTAGCTCAAATGGCATCGAATGGTAGGTGGGCAAATTGTTTGTCAACAAGTCGGGCTCTCTTGAAGGAAATCTAAGAGGCAGATAACAGTTCATTCTCGCCCCAAGCTAAATTCAGATCGTTGAGATTGACTCCTCTCAATCAATTTCAACCAGATCTTCCAGCGTATTCGGCGCACGACCTTCCTCGGTATCGTTTGAGGCGACCGGTTTTTTCTCGACCCCGAAGGTTACTCACTATTTGGGTCGTACGGAATGATCTTATCCCATTCTTCTGCACTGGACCGAGCGACGGATTAGATGAGCCGCTCTTTCAGCGCTTTTGCGACAACGTCAATTTGAGAATGGACTTGCAGTTTCGTATAGATATTTTTGAGGTGGGTGTCAACGGTGAAGAGGCTGATGTGCAAATGTTGGGCAATGTGCTTTTTGCTCATGCCGTTGACCAGGTGCTGCAGAATCTCTTTCTCTCTTTGCGTTAGACCGTATTCTTTTTTCGGCTCTGCGTATTGTGTAAACATGGTCAGAACTTTGGCAGCAATAGTCGGACTCATCGCGGCGCCGCCTTTGACCACATCCTCGATGCTTTTGCAAATATTTTCCGATGAGGTGGCTTTCAAAAGATAGCCCGAGGCGCCTTGACAGAGTGCGTTGAATATTTTATCGTCATCATCGAAAACGGTGAGAATAATGATCTTAGTTGCTGGAGAGAGCGTTTTAAAATGCCGGATACCCTCTATGCCGCTCATCCCCGGCAAATCGATATCAAGAAGCAGGATCTCGGGAGCATGGCCTTTCTCAATGGTCTCGATTGCTTCCTCACACGATTCAAAGGCATGCAAGCATTGCATGAACCGGCTTGCATTGATCACATCTCGAATCGTATCCCGGAAGAGATCATCATCCTCGACGATGATAACACTAATATGAGTTTGTAGATCAACGGTCATCAAACATTCCGTTTTTGTTGATTATAGAATAATTAGAAGCAAGAAACCATACCGTGATTAGGGTATTTATTTCCTGTCGATGGCCGCGAAGGCGCCTCCCGTCAGCCGCCCACGAGGGACAGCCGGAACGCGGCCATCTCCTGGGCGTTGCGAACCAGCAGAACGTCGCCGACCAGCACGGGATGGTTCCAGGTTTTGCCCTCGAGCGCCGGGAACCGTGCGAGCTCGGTGAACCGGTCTGGGGTCGCTGCCACCAACGCCAGCTTACCCGTCTCCGACAGCACCAGCAGCACATCCTGGTCGGCCAACAGGAATAGCTGGCCGGCGCCGTAACGCCCCCCCTTCCACTTGCGCTTGCCGTCCTCAACATCGATGCACGCGAGAATGCTGCCGTCGAAACCGAAGGCATGGCCTTTGTGAATGACGAATTCGCTGTAGTAGGGTTTCAGCCGGGTCGACGTCCAGCGCTCTGCGATGGTCCATCCACCGGGTCCCCGTGAAACCGAGAGACGGCGCACGCCGCTTCCTTGGCCCACGCTGATCAGAACGTCGCTATCCCGGATCAGGGCTGGCTGTAAGATGGGTTCGCCCGGCCAGGGGTGCTCCCAGAGCAGAGCCCCGTCGGTTGGCGCGACGCTGGTCAGGCCAGCCCCGTTCAGCAGCAGAATCTGCTCAACTCCGTCGAACGTCAACAGATGAGGAGAGCTGTAACTTATACTACTGTCCGGGCGGGACCAGCGCGGTTCGCCGGTGGCGAGGCCGTAGGCAACAAGCGCGCCGGAAGCGCCGACAATGACGACGTCATCGACCACCAACGGCGAGCTCGAGAAGCCCCAGTACGGGAGCTTCGCCTTGGCGTCGGACGCCGCGTTGCGCGACCAGACGACGCTGCCGTCACCGGCATCGAACACATTCAGGATTCCGGTCGCGCCGAATGTGACGACTTGGCCGTTGCTGAATGTCGGCGTCCCGCGTGGACCGGCGCCGCCAATCGCTTCCCAAAACCGGGTGCGATCGCGGTGACTCCACACCGGCTCGCCGGTGGCGAGGTTGTAGCAGGCGACAACCTCGTCGTCACCGCGCTGATCCTGGGTGTAGAGCAGCGCGCCGTGGACCGCGAAGGACGACCAACCCGGTCCGATCGACCGGCGCCACAACTCGACCGGCGGCGACGCAGACCAGTCGGTCTCGATCCGCACGCCGCGGATGATGCCGTCACGATTGCGGCCGAGAAAGCCGGGCCAAGCGGCTCCCTTCTCCATAACATCCGGAGTCGACGGGAGCGACATTTGCTCATCGACGGCTTTAGCCAGGAATCGCTCCTCGGATGTTTCAGTCCACCGCCATGCGAACTGCGCGCCGCTGCTGTAAGCCATGCCATCCATCCGAAGAAGCGTCCACCCGGCACACCCGAGGAAGATGGCCGCAACCAGCGTTGCGCGGCGAGGACCGTCTGCAAGGCGATGGCCGGCAACCGCCCAGAGAACAAAAGCGAGACTCAGGACGGGGGTGGCATAGATAATGAAAATAAACCCCTTCATTGCCGTTGCAATCGACGCGTGAAGAACGAGCGGTGTGGCGGCCAGAGCGACGATCATCAGGACGACGGCGCCCCAGCGCTCGGAGCGAGGCGCCCGGCTGAAGAACGCCCACCATACCACGATCGCCAGCCAACCCAAGGGTCTGCCAATCGCTCCGATGTAGCCCGCCATGATCTCGGACATGACGATGGGTGCGCCAAACCAGGCCAGCCACTGCAGCACCACAATAGCTACGCCGGGCCACAGGCGGAGCGGCTTCTGCCGAGTCGGTTCGTCGGATAGGTCTTGTTTTTTTCTTTTTAACATTGTCTAATCCTCATACTATATTGAAAGTTAGGTTCATGGTGACGATGTAACATTGTTGCCTAACCAAAGCTGTCATTCCGGCAATCTTTAAGCCGGAAACTCATGATTTCGAGCAGGAGATTCCCGCTAAGAACATGCGGGAATGACAGGAAAGGGCTGTTTTCGTTCAGACACTAACTAATTTAGATACCGCCTCAAATACTGCCTGGTGTACGACTTCTTGCACGTAACGATCTCCTCCGGCGTTCCGCCTTCCGGACCCAAGTCGATGATATGATCCGCGCATTTGACCACATCCAAATTGTGCTCGATTACCAAAACCGAGTTGCCGGCTAGGGACAGAATAATGTTTTAACTCCGGAGATCCGGTGAGGGGTTGTTTTTTATAGATTCAATAGAATGCAGGATCATTCCTCTCGCACTACCACTACCGCATCCTGCCCGTTTTCATGGCTCAGATGGATTCGGTTGCCGGCAACGGCATCTAACGCGACGGAAAAACTGCCATCCGGCGCTGCGGTTATCGTCAGACTCGCGCCCGTATTTTGATTCGTAACTGTGAGTTCTCCTGCAGGGGCTGCACCGGCTTGGCCGACAATATTCCCATAGGCTTCGGGTGTGAAGTTCCGGATAGCCTGAGCTTCCAGTTCTGTCAGCCCGGTCCAGGGGGGATGCGTCAAAAGGTCGTTTAGCTTGCTGCGGATTTGGTCGGGATAGTTGTTGGCCGAAAGATAAGCGAAGTGCGCGTAGATTAACGTGCTGCCCGGCTGAACGGTCACATCGCTCCACTCGAATTCGGTTTCGCTGACCGTGTTCTCAATCTCATCAATTCTATCTCTACCGTCGCCATCGACGATCATGGCTATTGTCCCGGCGCCCTCTCGATAACTCGCAAAGAAGCGATCGGCTGTCGATATTTGTGCATCCCGAGTTTCATCTAAGAGGTGTTCTCCATCGGTTGGTGAAGTGATGCGTAGCGATAAAGTTACTGGTGCTGGCGTTGGATTGTGTACGATCTCGAGGCTGCGAACCACATCATCGTCGCCGCCGATCCGTACTTTGCGCGTGATCAGTAAGCCGGCAACGGTTTCTAAAGGCCCGAGCCCGAGTTCATCGTTATCTTCTAAGTACAGCAATTCATGTGGAAAATCAACATTGGGAAGATCGAAACGATCACCTACACCCGTAACAAATCGGTCCCCGAGGATCTCGAGATAGGGCTGGTTCGGGCCACGGCGAATATCGCTGCGAGTATTGTGGCGGTAAAGGCCGATACTCCCCTGGAGGTTGATGGCGATGGTGTAGTTTTTTGCGTTGCCGTAGCTTATCGGGAAAATAATGGCCGTGTCGTTGAGCGGTCGCGCCGTGATTTTCTCCGGAGAAATCGCATTCAAATCTGGCGAAAGGTTTTTTTGCTTGCAGGCTCCTTGGGAGATGGCTAAAAGGAGTATTGTGCTTTTCCAAAACATCGTTCTCATCAACGGTCTTCTTTATTTAAACGAAGAAACAGGAACGAAAAGAGATCGGATTTTCTCTTAGAAGTGTTGTCATTAAAATAAGCCACGAAAGGGCAAAAAAGCAAGCCAAAAAATCATACCCGTAAAACCTATGATCCGCGTATTTGACCACATCTAAATTGTGCTCGATTACCAGCACCGAATTGCCGGCTTCGATGAGCTGTTCAAAGCAGTTCAAACGTTTGGCGATGTCGTGAAAATGCAGGCCGGTCGTGGGTCGTCGAAAAGGTAAAGTTGATGCTTGCCGGCTTTTTGAATCAGTGTTGCTTTGCCAACTGCTGGAAGTCCTGTGAGTAGGATGTTTTCATGTTGTGCGGAGACTATGATCTTTATAGCGGAAGATAATGTACTTGTCCTGCCCACTCGTCTTTCTCACTACATAGAACTAAAAGCAACAAATCATCTATTACCTGACCAATGGGAATGGTTTGACTTACAATAAAAATTCCGGGCATTGAAAGACCGGATTTTATGCGTTCTAAAGCAAATTGTGGAATAGTTTCTGCGTCATGTGTAAGTAAGATGCGGTTGTTTTTTGCTGCCCATTCGAGTATGATGGGGTCTTTTCACTTGATAATCCAACATCTTGAACTCGAATGATATCGACATCCGGTTTCCTTAGCAACAAGCCTCTTATAATATGATTATTAAAATTTTCGTCGGCCAGCAAACTCACCATAATGCTAACTGGTTTTCACAGCACGACGTTTCAGCAAACGTTCACGTATACCCCGAGAATCAAAGTGGGATTGAATTTCCTTGCGAATGATTTCAGCTTTTTTTTGTCGCTCATCAAGATAGGTTTCAACCTCCTCCTGATTTTTGAGATAATAGCTGATGACTCCATAAACGTCTGCAAGCTCTAAGGATGGATACTGATAAACGATTTCTTCACAAGTTGCTCCATTCTTAAAAGCCGTAACTACTGTTCAAGCGTTACGCGAGTGCCACCAACTCGTACCAGACCATTAGCGTCTTTGAGGAGTGGAAGATGCGTTGTCGTCATTGAAAGTTCCATAGCTCATTTCAATAATTTGTAAATATCTAGCCCAAAAATAGCAATACAATCGGCAAATTGCAACTAAAACAATTGATCTAAGTTATTCCTACTGCACACTAACGTG